>JALUWE010000133.1 GCA_027019845.1 Anaerolineales bacterium
GGTCCATCAACGTATCGGCTCGCTTGTTAAAGTGCTGGTATACTTGTTGTCGGAACTGTGTTAAGTCGTGAGTTTTGTCCATACCCACATCTTGACACAGTTCCATCTATTTTGTCAAAAGTCCAATTAACTGGTTGGGTGCTTGTGTATATTTGCAAGGTGAAGTTCAATGAAAACGATAGACTACAATTTGAAAGATATTCTTAAAGGCGTTAGTTACGAGCATTTTCTTATTCCGCAATTTCAAAGACGCTTCCGATGGAAGAATAGTCAGGTCAAACTGTTGATAGATTCAATAGCTCGCAACTACCCTATAGGCTCCCTTTTAATGTTGGCCCGTAATCCAGATTTCCCGTTGCAGTCTAGGTCTGTGGAGGCTGAAATAAATGATTCGCCTGACGATGTGGACAGTGACAGTGATTTCTCGTCAGAAATTTTTTACATATTGGATGGACAACAACGCTTAACGTCTATAGCACGGGTTTTTCTAAATGCCGATCCGCATCTCAATTACTATTTTGATTTGCGTAGAATGTTGATGAACTTTGACAAGGAGGATAGCGGTTGGATAGTTACCCGTAGGAGAGGGAAAAAAGAACATAAGCGAAAAGACAATAATAGGCTACTTCGCGCTGATGTTGTTCTCAATCAAGAGGAGACGGATGTATTTGTCGCAGAATATATTGAAGATTCCGGCGATTTTCCCGATTTTTCCAAACAAGAAGCGCGCCAGGCCGCGGCAAGGATCAAAGGAGTATTTGAGACCATCAGGAATTATAAAGTCCCTATTGTGGTTTTGGACAGCGATGCTCCCTTAGAATCAGTATGTCGGGTGTTTGAGACAATTAACTCTACCGGTACGCGTTTGACAACTTTTGATTTGGCTGTAGCAAGATTTTATCCGGACCCAGATTTGCGAGAGCTATGGGATGAAGGTAAAGATGCTTATCCAATTCTGGAGCGATTTAATGTCGATGGAGAACGAGCCCTTCAAGTATTGTCGTTGTGGCATTCTTACGAGCACCAACAATTTAGCGAACCTACTCGAAGCAAGCTACTGTCGCTACCTACAGAGTTTATAAAACACAACTGGAAACAAGCAGTAAAAAGTTTGGCAGACGCATACAGGTGGGCTGAGGCGAATGGGGCTTCCCCCAAGTTACTACCGGGGCATAATATTTTGGTTTCCATTGCGGCTTTTCTTATACTGTTTCCTTCTTTCATTGACGACCCGACCAAAAATTTCCAATCGGTTTTGCGGCGATGGTATTTTTGCAGAGCCCTCCAACAAGGCGCACGACAAGCTGCTAATTATCAAATAGGATTGGACTTTGATGCACTTGTTGATTATGCAAACAACAACAAACCTCTAGAGACGGATGAAGTGCGTTTAAGCATTCAGGGGATAAAAAAAGTTAACAGAGCTGGTGATAGCAGATATAAAGCACTGCATTGTATTATATCTTTGTACACAAGAGAGGATCTTCTCACGGGGGTGCCGTTAGATGGAAACTTGGAAGACCATCATATCTTTCCGCGCTCTTTGACTAAGCGAGGTATTCCACGCAACAAATTGGATTCTATTGCAAATCGTATCATAGTTACGCAGAAGACCAATCGGCTATTGGGTGACACATTGCCGAGAAAGTACTTTGGAGATTTGCGAGCGCAATCTATAAAGGACGGTACTGTGGGGGATTTGCAACGCAGGTTAGAACAGTCCATGATTCCTGGGAATATTCTGCACCCTGATTTTCTGCAACAATTTGAAGTGGAACGGTTCGATAGATTTTTAACACAACGAGCAGGCATTTTGTTGAAAAGAGTGGAAGAGATAATAGGGAAATCTCTTATTGTGACCGATTCAGATGATGATATTGATGAATGAGAATTCACAGCGGCTAACCCCGGCTGCACCCGACCCGCCTTCGGCGGTGGGTAAGTGGCGCGCTGGGCTGGCAATGGTGCTGGTTGGCGGTGGTTCTGAGCCTGTGCCGCTCGGCAGGTGAGCCACACGTTGGGCAGCGCGATGTACATTCCGAGTGAAGGCAGGAAGTCTCTTCGTGCGTCATTTGCGCTAACATGCCTTCCGTGATATTATGGGGGTATGATACGGTCGTTCAAAAATGCGGCGACAGAAGACATCTTCAACGGTGTTAATTCCAGAGCCGCCCGAAAAACCTGCCCTCAGCAGTTGTGGAAAATCGCCGTGCGGAAACTGGATCAACTGGATTCTGCTGAAGCGTTAGATGACTTGAGAATTCCGCCGGGGAATCGCCTCGAAGCTTTGAAAGGCGACCGGCAAGGGCAATATAGCATACGTATCAACGAGCAGTATCGGATATGCTTCGTCTGGACAGAAAGCGGGCCAGCAGAAGTGGAGATCGTAGACTACCATTGAGCGGAAAGAAGGTGACGAGAAAATGGTGAGAGTACCGACCAATCGGGAGCCGACACATCCAGGAGAAATTCTGCGAGAAGAATTCTTGCAGCCGATGGGTATCACGCAGCAGGAACTTGCGGCGGGGATACATGTGCCATATCAGCGGGTGAATGAATTGATAAACGGGAAACGAGGGGTAACGCCAAGCACCGCCCTGCGGTTGGCGAAGTATTTTGGCACAACGCCAGGCTTCTGGATGAATTTGCAGTTGCGCTGGGATTTGTATCGAGCGCAACAGAAGGAAGCCAAGCAATTAGAGGAAATAAAGCCTCACATGGCTTCCGTGTAAGGCGGTGAAATGCGGCGCAGCCCAACCATGCATTCACCCGACCCGCCTTCGGCGGTGGGGAAGCGGCGCGGAAATTTCCTGCTGTGGTTCTGGTTGAAGTTTCTTGGATTGCCCGGCACGGCAGGCGGATGACGCCCCCGTTAGGTTTCTTGTCCACAAGTTTTGGTTGGGGCGCTTCAAGACAACAGAACTTGAGCGATGCCTTGTCGCGTGCTGATTGACGAAGGTTTATTTGTAGGCAGCGTAAATGCTTGTGCTTTTTCAGGGGGAAATGCAGTATAATGTAGGTATTACAGGATGTGTTTCGATAGGAGTGTTGTATGGATGTTGTAACAGTATCACCCAAATACCAGGTTGTAATTCCTAAAAAAGCAAGGCAGGCACTAAAGATTACGCCAGGGCAAAAAGTGCGAGTTTTGATATACGAGAACCGCATTCAGTTGATTCCGGTTGTGCCGATGCAAGAGATTCGCGGGTTTGTAAAAGGGATAGACACCACAATAGAAAGAGAAGCGGACCGGGTATGAACGTTGTAGATTCAAGCGGTTGGCTGGAATACTTTGCCGACGGAGTGAATGCGGATTTCTTTGCACCTGTAATTGAAGATGTGGGCGAGTTAATCGTTCCAACGATCAGTTTGTACGAAGTATTCAAGCGGATTTTGCAACAACGGGGGGAGAACGCTGCGATACAAGCCGTAGCAGCAATGCAGCAAGGGATAGTAGTTGATGTAGATGCAGGCGTAGCCATTCATGCAGCGAAGATGTCGGCGTCGCTGAGAATCCCGATGGCGGATAGCATCATTTTGACGACAGCGAGGATGTATAACGCGACTGTGTGGACGCAGGATGCGGATTTCAAAGGGCTGGATGGTGTTCAATACATTGAGAGGCCATAAAGCCTGGTCTCCGGCGCCATAATCTCGACTTCGCCTCTTGACAAATAACACAGTTACTCTGAGGGCACGCAGTGCCCGAAGAATCTCCCCCATCGCAAGCGAGATTCTTCGCTCTCCGTCCCCCGTCTCCCCCACCGTCGCCGAGATTCTTCGCTGTCGCTCAGAATGACGCAAGCAACAGCCGGTTGCTCAGCATGACACAGTAACAACAGGCTTGAACTGCGTAACTTCTGTCACTTATAGGACTTACGCATTTGAAAAGTCGCACCCAGACCTCACAAGGTCTCAAAGCGCATGGAGACGCCCGGATGCAATCTGTTTTGGGTAAAATCTTCCTGCATCGTATGGTATTGGACTTTAGACAAAATGCGTTTTGCCCCCACATGTGGGGATTTGACATGCAGCCTTGCCCCCATATCTTGGGGTTTTCGCTGATTTGTCAAAAGTCCAAATGGTAGTAGACCTGTGAGGTCTCACTGCGTAAGTACTGTAACCTTACTCCCTACTCCTTACTCCCTACTCCTGCCCTGTTACTTCTCCAAGTCGGCTGCTGACCACTGACCACTGACCACTGACCACTGAACACTGAACACTGAACACGGAACACTGACCACTGGCCTCCCAATAGCGTTATAATTCGGCTGCCATCCCCAATCCTGCGGCTGCGGGCAAACGGAGTTCATACGAACGCTATCCGCCCTCCGCGCGGGATGCACCAACCCACAAAACTCGAACTCCCGGACAACAACCATGACCCTCGACTTCCAATCCATGATGATGACCCTCCAGCAGTTCTGGGCGGAGAAGGGCTGCCTGATCTGGCAGCCGTACTACTCGCAGGTGGGCGCGGGGACGATGAACCCGGCCACCGCGTTGCGCGTCCTCGGCCCCGAACCCTGGAACGTGGGTTACGTCGAACCCTCCATCCGGCCCGATGATGGCCGCTACGGCGACAACCCCAACCGTTTGCAGCAGCACTACCAGTTTCAGGTCATCCTCAAACCCGACCCCGGCAACCCGCAGGAGCTGTATCTGGAATCCCTCCAGGCACTGGGCATCGACCCGCGCGAACACGACATCCGTTTCGTGGAAGACAACTGGGAATCCCCGCCCCTGGGCGCCTGGGGCCTGGGCTGGGAAGTCTGGCTGGACGGCCAGGAGATCACCCAATTCACCTACTTCCAGCAGTCCGGCGGCATGACCCTCGATCCGGTCTCGGTCGAGATCACCTACGGGCTGGAGCGCATCGCCATCGCGTTGCAGCGCATCCGCGGCTTCCGCGACATCCGCTGGGTGGACGGTGGCGAAGTGGGGTTGAGCCTGACCTATGGCGATGTCAACCTGCAGGCCGAGCGCGAACACAGCACCTACTACTTCGAGGTGGCCGACGTCGAACGCCAGCACGAGCTGTTCACGCTGTATGAGCAAGAGGCCAACGCCGCGCTGGAACGCGGCCTGGTGCTCCCCGCGTACGATTATTTCCTGAAATGCTCCCACACCTTCAACATCCTGGACACCCGCGGCGCAATCGGCGTCACCGAACGCCAGGTGTTCTTCCGCCGGATGCGGGCGCTGGCGCGTAAAGTGTCCGCAGCCTATGTGGCCCAGCGGGAGGCGATGGGGTTCCCCTGGCTGGCGGAGGATGGGAGATCGAACAGCGAGCAGCGAGCAGCAAGAAGCGAGCAGCGGGAAGCGGGAAGCGAAAAGCGGGAAGCGAAAGCCGATCTGGTGGTGGAAATCGGTACCGAGGAGCTGCCCCCCGCGGACCTGGAGGCCGCGCTGGCGCAACTTCGGGAGCGCGTCCCGGCGATGTTGGACGATCTGCGCCTCGAACACGCCGCGGTGGACGTTCAAGGCACGCCCCGCCGTCTGGTGATCCACATCGCGGGCCTGGCCGCGGCCCAACCTGACCGCGAGGCCGTGTTCCGCGGCCCCCCCGCGGACCGCGCCTTCGACGCGCAGGGCAACCCGACCCGCGCCGCGCAGGGCTTCGCCCGCTCCAAAGGCGTGGATGTGGCCGACTTGCAGGTGCGCGAGATCAACGGCGGGCGCTACGTGGTGGCCGTGGTGGCGCAAAAAGGCCGCGCCGCGGCCGAAGTGCTGGCCGAAACGCTGCCCGATCTGATCGCCTCGCTGCGCTTTGTCAAGACCATGCGCTGGAACCACACCAACGTGGCCTTCTCCCGCCCCATCCGCTGGCTGCTGGCCCTGCACGGCGAGACCGTCATCCCCTTCGAGTACGCCGGCCTGCGCGCCGGTCGCTGCACCCGCAGCCTGCGTTTTTACGAGCCGGAAAGCCTCGAAATCCGCCAGCCCGCGGACTACTTCGCCTCGCTCCAGAAACAGGGCATCCTGCTGGACGTCGAAGCCCGCCAACAGGTCATTCGCCAGCAGGTAGCCGCGCTGGCCGCGGAGGTGGGCGGCACGGTCCCCGACGACCCCGCGCTGCTGGCCGAAGTCACCCACCTGGTCGAACGCCCGACCGCGCTGCGCGGCGCGTTCGACGCCGAATATCTCAATTTGCCCCGCGAGGTGCTGATCGCGGTGATGAAAAAGCACCAGCGCTATTTTCCGGTGGAGAAGGACGGCCAACTGCTGCCCTACTTCATCACCGTGCGCAACGGCGGCGACCGGCACCTGGACATCGTCGCGGAGGGCAACGAACACGTCATCCGCGCCCGTTTCGCGGACGCCAATTTCTTCATCCAAAACGACCTGAAACGCCCGCTGGAAGCATTCGTCCCGCGGCTGGTGTCGCTCACCTTTCAGGCCAAACTCGGCTCCATGCTGGACAAAACCCGGCGCATCGAGGAACTGGTCACCGCGCTGGCCCCCAAAGTGGGGTTGGACGCGCAGGAAGAGGCCACCGCGCGGCGGGCTGCTCGTCTGTGCAAAGCCGATCTGGTGACCGAAATGGTGGTGGAGATGACCTCCCTGCAAGGCATCATGGGACGTTACTACGCGCTGCAATCCGGGGAACCGCCCGCGGTCGCGCAGGCCATTTTCGAGCACTACCTGCCCCGTTTTGCCGGGGACGCCTCCCCGCAGGGCAAACCCGGCCTGACCATCGGCCTGGCCGACCGGCTGGATTCGCTCACCGGCCTGTTCGCGGCCGGCCTGGCCCCGACCGGGAACAAGGACCCGTTCGGGTTACGCCGCGCCGCGCTGGGGTTGGTGCAAAATCTGATCGCCTGGGAGTTGGATTTCGATTTGAGGGCCGCGGTCGGTTCAGCCGCCCGCAGGCAGCCCATCCGGGTATCTGCCGAGGTTCAAAACGAGGTGCTGGCGTTCATCAGCAGGCGTTTGCAAAATGCCATGCTGGAGGAGGGTTTCCGCTACGATGTGGTGGAGGCGGTGGTCTCCGCGCAAGGGCACAACCCGGCGCGCGCGGTGCAGGCCATTCGCCAGCTTGCGGCCTGGGTGGCGCGGCCAGACTGGCGGGAGATTCTGCCCACCTACTCCCGGTGTGTGCGTATTACCCGTGATCAGCACGCAACGTTCGAGGTCGATCCGGCGCAGTTCGTGGAGGCTGCCGAGCGCGAGCTTTATGAGGCCCTGCAGGCCGCGCAGGCCGCGCCGCGCACGCCCGGTTCGGTAGACGACTTTTTGAACGCGTTTTTGCCCATGATGCCGTCGGTCAACCGCTTTTTCGACGACGTGCTGGTGATGGCGGAGGACGAAACCTTACGCCGCAACCGCCTGGGCTTGTTGCAGCGCATCGCCGCACTGGCCGAGGGGATTGCGGATATGTCAAAATTGGAAGGGTTTTAGGTATGCGTGAATTGATCGCAATGATAGTTTTCTTTTTGATCTTTTTTCTGGTGTTGTTTGTGGTCGTTCTGGGAATCGTGTTGGGGATGGGATGGCTGGCGAGCAATGTGCTACCGCTGTCGTTCTTTGAGGCCTCTGTTCTCAGTTCCATCGCCGGGTTTATCGCGCTGTGGATTTTGGTCAGAGTGGTGGGGGCGGCACTATCCATGGCAGAGGAAGATGAAGAAGACACAGATGTCATCGGGTTGAAAGACGAAGAAGTCGAGATTGTGTTGGGGACCATCTCCCAGAAATTGAAAGCCTCCTCCCGGAAAAAGAAACGGTGGTGAGCCGAATGGCACACTCAGGCTGCAAAATTGCGAGCTACTGAATTTGTTTGAGAAATCTGGGGGTGTTCAGGCCGCGTTCCAGCACGTATGTCAGGTAATGCTGCATCAGGCTTTCCATTTCCCGGTGAACCTGAGGGGAGGGTTTGGCGCGTTTCGCCTGTGTGTAAGGGCTGCGTTGGAAGTAGCGCAGGTAGCGCAGCGCATCCATCGAGATCGGGCGCGCCCCGCTCGTCTCCCGTCCGCACTTCGGGCATAACACCCCGCCCTGCTCCGCAGAGAAGTACTGATCCTGGGCTTGAATCGTTTCCCCGCACGCCAGGCAGTGGAACAACTCCGGGCGAAAGCCCACGATGTCCAACAAGCGGATTTCGTAGTAGCGCAGCACCAGCCGGGCGTGGTTGTCCGCCCCTTCCAGCCGCGCCAGCGTGTCGGCCAGCAGGCGGAAGAGCGCGGCGTTTTCCCCCTCTTCGTAGGTGAACCGGTCGAGCAGCTCCACCACGTAGGAGGCGTGGCCGATGGCGATCAGGTCATCGCGCAATGCCAGGTGCGCGTCGATGGTTTCCGCCTGGGTGACGATGGGCATGTTTTTGCCGCGGGCGAGTTGCAGGCTGACGCGGGTGAACGGTTCCAGATGCCCGGCCCGCCGCGAGCGGATTTTGCGCACCCCCTTGGCGATGGCACGCAGCTTGCCCCGTCCGCGCGTGAACAGGGTCAGGATACGGTCAGCCTCGCCCCAATCGGCGTGTTTGAGGACGATGGCTTCGACGCGGTAGGAGCGGAATTCACGGGGCATGTGTGTTCGCAATTATATCATGCCAGCCTCCACACCTGATAGCACGCCAGATTCCCCTCCTTCCCATCCGAGTAAAACGTCTCCACCACCTCAAAACCCGTATCCGCGGCCAGCTTGTTGAGTTCTTTTTCGTTGAAATGGTGGACGTAGCGGTAGCCGGTGCCGCCGCGCCGCCAGTCGAGCAGGTAGTCGTCTGGCCCTACGTCGTTTGCAGTCAGCCCGACTTTTTCCCACGGCTGGAGGCGGGCGCGCCAGCGCGGGGAGTTGAGGAATTGCCAGTTGGAGAGCAGCAGGGAGTAGGGCGCAGAGGGCCGGGAGCAGGCAGTCAGGAGGGCGCGCGTTTTGCGTAGGATTTGCGGGTATAGCGGGGGCGGGAGGTGGTGGAGGACCGCGAAGGCCAGCGCCACATCGAAACTGCCGGGCCCCAGGCCCGCGTCCCAGTCCGGCGCAGACAGGTCCGCGGTTCGGTATTCGATGTGGGGGACCGGATGCTGGATATTCGATGCCACGCGCAGCAATTCCTCGCTGAAATCCAGCCCCAGGTAGCGGCCGCGGAAGCCCCTGCGCGCCAGCTCGCGCGCCAGTTCGCCATTGCCGCAGCCCAGGTCGAGAATTCGGGCTTCGCGCGGGAGGCGTTCCAGCAGGCGCAGCACCCCCGGCTGCAAGCGTCTCCGTGTGGCCGCGAATTCCTGCGCGAAGGTCTGGTAAAATTGGTGGTTGATGGCGAGCAGCTTGCGAACGACTGTTGGGTGCATGGTGAGTGCATCCTGAGCGGCGGGTGAACGGAGTGCGCCTGAAGTCGAAGGATGGTATTGAGTTGCGAATTATACATCACAGAAATGCACAATGTTTTCCGAACGAGAATTCCACGCCCAACGCGAGGCCTGGTGGCAGGCGCGCAAATACACACCTGAAAAAATGGCCGCGGCGCGCGCCGCGCTGGCCGACGTGCGCGGCGGGATGCCGGTCTTCGAGGCCATCAAACGCCACCCCCTGAAAGGCCCAGGTGGCGGCTACGTAGGCAAACAATTCCTGGTGGCCGCCTACCACCAGATGGTGGAAAACGGCGAGATGCAGCCGGACCCCGCCTTGCTGGCGCGCATCCGCATGAAACCCACGCGCACCCTCTCCGGCGTCACCACCGTGACCGTGCTCACCAAGCCCTACCCTTGCCCCGGAAAGTGCATCTTCTGCCCGACCGACTACCGGATGCCCAAGAGCTACCTGCCCGACGAGCCGGGCGCCATGCGCGCCCTCCAGCATGAATTCGACCCCTACGTGCAGGTGCGCGAGCGTATCGCCGCGTTGCAGGCCATCGGCCACCCGACCGATAAAATCGAACTGCTCATCCTGGGCGGCACCTGGAGCGCCTATCGCCGTGATTACCAGGAGTGGTTCATCCTGCGCTGCTTCCAGGCCATGAACGACGGCACGACCGCGGCGGCTTCTGCCCCCCAACGCAAGCCCTCGACGCAATTCCCCAACGTAAGCTCCCCACTCGAACCCCCGCCCCCCGACCACGGCCCATTGCGCAGCTACCGCGCCGCCCTGCTGGCGGCCCAGCGCGCCAACGAAACCGCCAAACACCGCAACGTGGGCCTGGTGATCGAAACCCGGCCTGACCATATCGACCCCGGCGAGCTAGCCTGGCTGCGCTACCTGGGCGTCACCAAAGTGCAGATGGGCGCGCAAAGTTTCGACGAGCACATTCTGGCGCTCAACCAACGCGGCCACACCGCCCGCCAAACCCTGGAGGCCGCCGCCCTGTTGCGCGCCGCGGGCTTCAAAATCGTGCTCCACTGGATGCCCAACCTGTTCGGCGCCACCCTCGAATCCGACCGCCGGGATTTCGCCCGTATGTGGCAGGGCTTCTGTCCCGACGAGATCAAAATCTACCCCAACCAACTGCTCCAAAACGCGGAACTGTACGACTATTGGCTGCGCGGCGAATATCGCCCCTACACCACTGAAGAGCTGATCGACCTGATCGCAGACATCAAAACAACTGTGCCGCGCTACTGCCGCATCAACCGTGTGGTGCGGGACATCCCCTCCACCAACGTGGTCGAAGGCAACAAACGCACCAGCCTGCGCATGGACGTACACGCCGAGATGTCACGCCGCGGGACGCGCTGCCGGTGCGTGCGCTGCCGCGAGGTGCGCGGGCAAGCGGTGGACCCCGCACAACTGCAACTGGAAGACCTGACCTACCACGCCGCCCATGCTGACGAACACTTCCTCTCCTTCGTCACCCCCGACGACCGGTTGGCGGGGTTCCTGCGACTGTCGCTCCCCGCTCGGGACGCGCCCCCGACCGGGTTGGCGGACCTGGCGGGCGCGGCTCTGATCCGGGAGGTGCACGTGTACGGGCAGTCGTTGCCGGTGGGGGATGAGAAAGACGGCGCGGCCCAGCACATTGGCCTGGGCACCCGGCTGCTCGAACGCGCCGAAGAAATTGCCCGCCAACGAGGGTTCGAGCGGTTGGCGGTCATCGCCGCCATCGGCACCCGCGGTTACTACCAAAAACGGGGATATGAACGGGGGGATTTGTATCACGTGAAATTGCTTGGGTAGAGCGCCCTCCTCGCGAGGATACCAGACAATCACCTGCGTAACTCCTGCCACTTACTTTACGACCACTGCCACTGAATGAAATGGTATAATGGCTGGCGTAGAAGTGACCTGTTCGCCAGAAATGGCTGTGGAGAAATGTCCGAGACCCATTGTCCGAAGTGTGGTGGAGATGAGATAATCGTACAACGTCCCAGAGTATGGGGAGGATTGGCTTTGCTCTTGGGGGTACTGTTATGCGCAGTTGGCCTCATTCAGTTGCGAACCTGGTTCCCTTCGGCTACCTTCTGGCAGGATTTTATCGTCTCGGGGACTTTCTCTATTCCGGAAACCGGTGGGATTTGATGAAATATATTTTGTCATTTGCAGTCATCAGTAGTTTGGGAATCGCCCTGGCAGGTTTTGGAACTTGGTTGATAGCTGCGTGGGTTTTTGAGTGCAGGGATTGCGGTCATAAGGAGTGGGGATAGGGCGAGGACGGTCAAATCAATCGGATTTGTTGAACAAGATGACTACCACAACAGAGAAACAAGGTTGTTTGAGTGCTTTGTTCCCGTTTTTGCGACCAAAGCGAAAGCCGATCATAGATGTTCTGCCGTACCGGTTGCGTGACGATTTTCTGTCGTCCGGCGGCTGACGCTCAAGTTGGGCGGGCAAGCGAGATTACTCCGAGAAAACAACGTATTGTACTTTGACGTTTATGCAAGCGCGCAGCTTTTTTGATGTACAATAAAAACCATACAAAGAAGTATCTTTAGCGGAGAGAAAAATGAGCGTTCTGAAAATCGCAGTTTCGGAAGAGCGTTTGGCAAAACTGGAAGAAAAAGCGCGTCGCTTGCGCGTCACTCCAGAAGCGTTGCTGGAAGCCAGTTTAGAAGAGTTGGTAGGGCGGCTGGATGAAGAATTCCAGGAAGCAATGGCGCATGTATTGTCCAAGAATGCCGACTTGTATCGTCGCCTGGCAAAAAGTGTTTGAACTCGGAAATGCGCTATCTGACGTTGAAAGGGTGATTCTGGAAGTGGCGGCGGGTGCAATGGGAAGGGCCGAATTTGCGAAGTGGCTTCGTGCACACATTGCGAAACGCGAGTAAAAAGTACAGGAAGTACAGGCCCGTCCAACCACGCGTGCAGCCGACTTCGCTTCGCTCGGAGAAACGGCTAAGACCGGCCAGACAAGTGAGACGGGTGAGACACCCCAAAAACCCCCCCTGAAAACGACTACACCGCAAGCGGAAACAAACCTGTCCCCTCAACTTTCGGCCTGCGATCCTGCGTAAAACTTCCCCTCGCGCAAGTACAACACGCGGTCCGCGTAAGAGGCGGCCTCTGCGCTGTGGGTGACCAGGATCAGGTTCTTACCCTGCTGGCGAGTCAGGCTGTCCAGCAGATCGAGCACCTGGCGTCCGGTCTCTTCGTCCAGGTTGCCGGTGGGTTCGTCCGCCAGCACGAGCAAAGGGTCGTGCACCAGCGCGCGGGCGATGGCGACGCGTTGCTGCTCGCCGCCGGAGAGCCTATCCGGGAAGGTGTCCCGCCGGTCCAACAGGCCGACGGCCTCCAGCATGGCTGCGGCGTGGTGGTTATCGCGCCCGTTTTTCCTGCCGCCCAGCTCAAGGGGCAGGATCACGTTCTCCCACACGGTCAGGGTAGGGATCAGGTTGAAGAACTGGAAGATGAAGCCAATGTGTTTGCGGCGAAAGAGGGTACGGCTGCGTTCGTCCAGTTCGGTCAGGTTGCGTCCATCCAGCAGGATCGAGCCGCTGTCGGGGTAGTCGATGCCGCTGATCAGGTTCAGCAGGGTGCTTTTGCCGCTACCGCTCTTGCCGACGATGGCGACGAATTCGCCCGGCGCGATGCTCAGGCTGGCTGCGCGCAGCACCACGCGGCGTTGTGTGCCCTCCTGGTAGGACTTGGAGAGATTTTGGATGTGTAGAAAAGGTGTTGGGAGCGTCATGGGGGTTTGCATCGAATGGCGCGCATGGGCGCGAATGGCTTCACGGTCAGCGGATTATACTCAAAAAGCAGAGACGTGCGTCTCTGCTTTTTTGCTCTGCGGTTTGCGGTTTTCTCATCTAATCAATTTCATAAACTCGTCACGGGTTTTGTGGCGTTTCTCGAAACAGCCGCGCATCGCACTGGTAGTCATGCTGGCGTTGGCCTTTTTGATGCCCCGCATTACCATGCACATGTGAACCCCCTCGATCACCACCGCCACCCCCCGCGGTTGCAGCACTTCTTCGATGAAGTCCGCGATCTGCACGGTCATGCGCTCTTGCACCTGCAGGCGGCGGGCAAACATCTCCACGATGCGCGGAATTTTGCTCAACCCGACCACTTTGCCGTTCGGGATGTATGCCACGTGTGCTTTGCCCAGGAAAGGCAGCATGTGATGTTCGCACAGGCTGTAAAACTCGATGTCTTTGACCACCACCATTTCGTCGTAGTCCACCGTAAAGAGCGCGTCGTTGATCATCTTGATCGGATCGACGTGGTACCCCTCGGTCAACTCGTCGTACATGCGCGCCACCCGGTCGGGGGTGCGCTGCAAGCCTTCACGGTCGGGGTCCTCTCCGATGTTTTCCAGGATGCTGCGCACGGCCTTCTGCAGGCTGGCTTTCCGCGCTTCTGCGGCTTTACCGTTTTGGTGTCGGGAGAGCTGGAAATCCTGCTCCAGCTTCTTGATATTGATGTTCATTTTCTATCCTTTTTTGGGGTGATTGGTGTAGGAATGTGCCCAAAGATCAGACGCTCGACAGGCCCAAAACATTACTGCTGGCTTTGTCGAGAGCGGCTACCTGCTCACCCGTCAGCCGCCAACCCAGCGCGCCGGCGTTGTCCCGGGCCTGGCGCGCGTTCTTGGCCCCCGGAATGGGCACCGTCCCCTTGCAGATTGCCCAGTTGAGCGCGACCTGTGCCGGGGTTTTTCCACCGTGCGCCTGCCCGATCTCTTTCAATAACCCGATCAGGGGTTGGACGCGGCGCAGATAGTCGGGATTGTAACGCCGGCCGCGCACCCCGGGGGGCGGGTTGTCGGGCGTGTACTTGCCGGTCAACACACCCTGCCCCAGCGGGCTGTAGGCGATCACGGTGATGTTGAATTCCCGGCAGTAGGCCAGCAGGCCGTTGGTTTCGATTTTGCGGTCGATCAGGCTGTAGGGGACCTGGTTGGAGGCCAGGGGGAGGCCGCGGGCTTCGAGCAGCTCTCGCGCCCGGCGGGTCTGGTCGAGATTGTAGTTGGAAACGCCCGCGGCACGGACCAACCCGGCCTGGGCGGCGTTGGCCAGCTCGTTCACCCAGGTTTCGATGCTGCGCGGGGGAAAGGGCCAGTGTATCTGGTACAGGTCTGTTTTTTCCAGCCCCAGGCGTTTCAGGCTGCCGCGCAGGGCGCGCCTCAACGCGCCTCTGGACAGCCGCCAGGGGTAGGGGAAGAATTTGGTCGCCACCAGCACCTGCTGGCCCGCGGCGCGCACAAATTCTCCCAGCAGCTTTTCGGAACGACCGCTGCCGTAAAGCTCCGCGGTGTCGAACCAGTTGATGCCGGCTTCTACACTGGCGTCGAACGCGGCGCGCAGGTCCGCGTCGCTGAAGCCCCCTTTGCCGTATTGCCAGAACAGTTTGTCTCCCCAGGCCCAGGTGCCGATACCGATGGGGCTGATCGAGAGGCCGGTGTTTCCGAGCGGAACGTATTCGTTATCATGGGATGGTTGCATGGGGTTAGTATACCTTGTTTGGTCGCAATTGGTTAGCCGGACAGGATGTTGAGCGTAAAAACAGGTAGTGGTCACGGAGTAAGTGATGGTGGGGCAGGTTCGTTAACATTCGTCTTTTACTTACAGAGCTTACACAGATCGCAAAAGCGCACCCCCTCTCCTGTCATTCTGAGGGAGCGCAGCGACCGAAGAATCTGAGAGCGCAGCGACCGAAGAATCTGAGAGCGCAGCGACCGAAGAATCTGAGAGCGCAGCGACCGAAGAATCTGAGAGCGCAACGACCGTCGGGGCGACCGGCCGGTCGCCCCGACCAACCACGCGCCGAACAACCGTTCCCCGTCCCCGGTCGTCCGTCTCCGTCTCCCTCATCATCGCTGAGATTCTTCGCTCCCGTTCGGCAGTCACTTCGCCTTCGGCTCAGTGCATGGCTCAG
>JALUWE010000134.1 GCA_027019845.1 Anaerolineales bacterium
CTGGCAGCATTAAATCCAACAAGATCAAGTCCGGTGGATGTTCAGCGATTTTTTCTAAAGCCTCTGTGCCGTTGCTGGCCGTACACACCGAATGCCCCTCTTTGGACAGCTTCAATTTCATGATTTGCTGCATATCGGGTTCGTCTTCAACGACCAAAATATCAGCCACGTGAATGCTCCAATGCGAATGTAACGCCTACCGGTAGCGGTCAGGAATCCTACCACATTCGGGAGCCGTTGGCTTCCTCCAATAGTACTAGAGAGCTATTCCCGTCCACGCCTGGGCTGCCCCCCGTCCCCGGTCTTCCGTCCCCCGCGCTATTCCCGTCCACGCCTGGGCCGCCCCCCGCGGATCTCGATTTCCCCCAGCAGGGCGCGCAATGCAGGCTCCTCGACAGCCCGCGCAGCCGAGTCAAGAAACTCTTGCATGTTTTCGTAACCCTGATGGGCGTACACGCTGGCCTGCAGGGCCATTTCGAGCCGGTCGATCTGTTTGACCAAACGCGCTTCAGGCGAACTGCCGTTTTCGTACTCTTTCCACAGCCGTATGTACGTTTCCCCATTGGGTACATCGCGGAAGATTTTTTGGATGGCGGACAGTTCGGCAGCGCGCTTCTCCTGGGGCGGGATACCGTCTCCGGGCGTGATGTCCCCGGCGTAAACTTCTCCCAGATCGTGTAGCAGCGCGATTTTGACGATTTTTTCAGCGTCCAGATCGGGATAGTGCCTCTCTGCAATCAACAACCCCAACAGTGCTACCCCAAAGACGTGTTCGCCCACGCTTTCGCATTCCTCCGGCGGTATGCCTCTCTCCAGCCAGCCCTGGCGGTATAGCTGTTTTAGCGTGTTGAATTCGTAGTACAGGCGCACCAGCGGGCTGGTCTGGCGGGGCGCAAAATCGGTCGGCGGGCGGGGGTTTTTGGTGTTCACCGGATCAGAAATTGGAGCAACTCGGCCATTGGCCGCATTTCCTGCAAGAGTAGACTGGCGGGCGCGCCGGCTTTCCGTGCCTGGCGCAGATTTTTGTCCGAAACCCAACCGGCGATGGCCGCGCGCGCCAGGCTGGGGAGCGTTGTGCCGGGGTCGTTTCCGGCAGGCAGCCGGTAGCACACCGCGATGTTGATGCCGCGTATTTCCTCGGGCGCGAGGTGCAGCTTTTGTGAAGCGATCATCCCCTCCGGATCGCTGCGCGCCAATAACGTTTTGATCCCTGCGCGCACCCGGCGTTCGCGCACATCCCGCACCCAGATCACATGACACAGATCGGGCTGCATCGCCCCTTTGTCCGCCGCGGAGGTTGCGTACTTGTTGTTTTCCGCCAGCCACTGGAGCACCATGCGTTCGGCCAGTTCCTCCAGCAGGGTGCGGGTGAAAAATTGCAGGGCGTCTTCGGCGGATTGCGCGGCCTGATCCCGGTGTGTCAGAGCGTGGTACGCAAACGAGACCGCGGCCCCGATCTCGCCTTCAGGGAGGGCGACGTGAACCATGTCTGCCGGCGTGATAGACATGCGAACAGCCTCACTCATCCGTTTGTAGCTCCGAGACATCAACGCCCAGAGCGCTCAGGCGTTCTTCGACCAGGACGCGGTAGTTCACGTTGTTCTCCCGTTGCCAAAACGTGACGTAATTCTCGATGGCCTGTTCGGTGTCGCCCAATTCTTCGTAAATCAGCCCGCGCCAGAAGTAAGACAGGCTGAAGTCGGGCTGCAAGGCGAGCATGGTGTCGAAATCGTCGAGCGCGGCCTGATATTCGCCCATACCGGAGTAGGCGATGCCGCGCAGGTAATAGGCGGTGGTGTAGTCAGGGTCGAGTTCGAGCACTTTGGTGAGGTCCGCCACCGCGGCCGCGTATTCGCCGGTATCGTTGTAAGCCACGGCGCGGTTGGCGTAGGTTTGGGCGTAGTCCGGGTCGAGTTCGATGGCTTTGGTGTAGTCGGCGATGGCTTCGTTGTACCCTTCCAGTCTGTAGAAGGCCCAGCCGCGGTCGTTGTACGCGTTGGCGTTTTCGGGGTCCAGTTCCAGCGCGCGGTTGAAATCCAGGATGGCCTGGGTGTAGTTGCCCATGTCGGAATACACCAGCCCGCGGCTGACGTACAGGTCTGCGTTGTTGAACGCGTTGCGGATGGCGTTGTTGTAATCGTCCAGGGCTTTCTCGTACTCCCCTTGTGCGTGGTACAGCAGGCCGCGGTTGTAGTAAGGGTTGGCAAAACCGGGCAGAGCCTCGATAGCGGCAGTGTAGTCCTGAATGGCCAGCTCATATTCGCCCTGGTCCGTGTAAATCAGGCCGCGTTCGTTGAGGGCCTCGGCATTTTGCGGATCGAGTTCGATGGCTGCGGTCAGGTCCTGGAGGGCGTGAAAATCGTCGCCCAACGCGCGGTAGACGCTCGCCCGGCCCGTGTAGGCGGGGACGAAATCCGGGTTGGTCTCGATGGCCTGGGTGTAGTCGGCGATGGCCTCCTGAAACTGCCCCAGCTCGAAATACACCGCGGCCCGGTTGGTGAGCGCGATCACGAATTGGGGGTCCAACTCGATGGCGGTGGTGTAATCCTGGATGGCTTTCTCCAGCTCCCCCATCCGGCGGTATGCCAGGCCGCGGTCGTTGTACACGTTCGGGCTGTCCGGCTCAAACGCCAGCACTTTCGTATAGTCCGCGACCGCGTTCTCGTACTCACCGATCTCGAAATAGATGTCGGCGCGCTTGAAATAGGTGGCCGCGTTGCCGGGGGACAGCTCGATCACTTTGCTGAAGTCCGCGATGGCGTTTTCGTACTCGCCCAGGTTGACGTAAGCGTCTCCCCGGTCGCTGTAGGCCAGCACGAATTCGGGCTGCAACTCGATGGCCGCGGTGTAGTCCTTCACCGCAGCCTCGAAATCTTGCTGGATGAAGTAGACGTCCCCTCGATTTTTGTACGCGTCCGCGTCCTGGGGGGATAGTTCGATGGCCGCGCTGAAGTCCTGGAGGGCCTTTACCGGGTCGCCCGCATCCAGATACGCGCCGCCCCGGTTTTTGTACGCAGAGGCCAGATCGGGTTCGAGTTCGATGGCTTTGTCGAAGTCTTCGATAGCGCGCTGGGCGTCCCCGGTTTGCGCGTAGATCACGCCCCGGTCGTTGTACACCGCGGCGTACGCCGGGTCGATTTGCAGCGCTGCGCTCAGGTCGGCCAGCGCGTTGCCGATCTGCCCCAACTGCGCGTAGGCAATGCCGCGTTTGTAGTAGATATTCGCGTCTTCGGGGTCGAAGAAGAGCGCCTCGCTGTATTTTTCCACGGCCTGGGGATAATTTTCCTGGGCAAAGGCCTGGTCGCCCTCTTCGTAGAGCACGCGCGCCAGCTCTTGCGGGCTGGGTTGAGTCGGTGTGGGGGTGGGAGGCGCTCCCAGATTGCCGCAGGCCGCCAGCAGCAACCCGGCCAGGAATAGCGTGATGGTGAGAAGGTAATTTTTGCGCAGATT
>JALUWE010000135.1 GCA_027019845.1 Anaerolineales bacterium
CCAGCCGGGCCGGGTGGGATTTCGAGCCGTGTTTCTTGTGGGAATTTGGGGGAACTCATGGGAATTTGGGGGAACTCATGGGAATTTGGGGGAACTCGTGGGAACTCGTGGGAACTCGTGGGAACTCGTGGGAACTCGTGGGAACTTGAACTGACCAGTCAACCACTATTATACGTTTCAGCATCTGCTCCGGCAATGATGTTATAATTTGGCCTGAGAATCGTCTTTTCAAGGAGTTTTGATGCAGATTACCTGGTATGGACATTCGTGCTTTCGGCTCACGGAGCGCGGAATGGCGACCGTGGTGACGGACCCCTTCGATCACGCCGCGTTGGGCTACCGTCCCCTCAAACTGAAAGCGGACATTGTGACCATCAGCCACCAGGCGCCGGGCCACAGCAACCTCAAGGCTGTCAAGGGCGCGGCGCACACTATCACCGGGCCGGGTGAATACGAGATCGGGGGTGTTTTCATCACCGGGGTGCGCACTTCTGGCCGTAAACGTAACGCCAACGGCGCCCGCAACACGTTGTATGTTTTCGATTACGAAGGCGTCAACGTGGCCCATCTGGGCGATCTACAACGCGCCCTCACCCAGTCCGAGATCGAGGCCCTGGGGACGGTGGACGTGGCCCTGGTGCCGGTCGGTGGTGGAGGCGGGTTGACCGCGGCCAAAGCCGCAGAGGTGATCAGCCTGATCGAGCCGCGCATCGTCATCCCCATGCACTACAAAACCAAAGAGGTGTCGTTGCAACTCGATCCGCTGGACAAATTTTTGAAGGAAATGGGTTTGGGTAATGTCGAGCCGCTGCCCGAGCTGAAAGTTACTTCCAGCACCATCCCTTCCGAAACTCGTGTGGTGGTGTTGGACTATCCAAAATAGGGAGACAGTGCCTTGGCCGTAAAATTATTGATGACCTGGGACATCGTGCCCGGCCGCGAGCAAGAGTATTTCGAGTTCGTGGTGCGGGATTTGATTCCGCGGATGCAAAAATTGGGGCTTCAGCCGAACGACGCCTGGTACACGTACTACGGCGATCAACCCCAGATCATGTCCTCCTGGCTGGCCAACAGCCTGGCGAAAATGGAAGAGGTGCTCGATTCCGATGAATGGCACGATCTGGTGCAAGAATTGCTGGATTATGTCGAAGATTTCAACTACAAGATCATCGAAGCGCGAACCGGATTTCAGCTTTGATCTTTTTCGTTTCCTGGCTCTGGTGCAAGCCAGAGCCATTGCATTTAAGCTGGATGGAATCGATCAGTTTGTCCTCTATGCCTCCTCTCACCGACACCCACTGCCATCTCGATCTCGAACGCTTCGATCCCGACCGGGATCAGGTGCTGGCTCGCGCCTGGGAAACCGGCCTGCAACGCATTCTGATCCCCGCATTGGACATCCCATCCTGCCATCGTGTGCTGCGCCTGGCGGAGCAAGAGGCGCGATTGTTCGCCGCGGTCGGCGTCCATCCCAATTCGGCCACCACCTGGAATGCCAACACTCTGGATGCCCTGCGCAAGCTGGCCGCGCACCTCAAAGTGGTCGCCATTGGCGAAATCGGCCTGGATTACTACTGGAACCACGCGCCCCACGACCTGCAAAAACGGGTGTTGCGCGCCCAACTCGACCTGGCCGCGGAGCTTGGTCTGCCGGTGGTGCTTCACAACCGGGATTCCAGCGCAGACTTGATCCCGATCCTGACCGCCTGGCAGGCGGAGCTGGCCGCCGCGGGTCATCCCCTGGCCCAACGTCCTGGCGTGTTCCATTCCTGGTCCGCCGGCGCGGCAGAGGCGGAAAAAGTGCTGGCTGCTGGCTTCTACATCGGCATCACCGGGCCGGTGACGTTCAAGAACGCGCCCGCGCTCCAGTCTCTGGTTGCCAGCCTGCCTCTCTCCCGCCTGTTGATCGAGACCGACAGCCCCTTCCTCTCCCCGCACCCTTACCGGGGGAAGCGCAACGAACCCGCGCGGGTCAAACGGGTGGCAGAGAAGATTGCCGAATTACAGCACATTCCCCTGGAACAGGTCGCTCGCCAGACCACCCGTAACGCCGCGCGGCTGTTTGGCTGGTGAAGTGTCCGTAGATCGCACTACCGAGAATCGTTGTGAAAATCGAAGTTTTTCTCCCCTCTGCTTACCCCATTGTCCAGATTGTGCTCGCGCCGAACGAAACCTTCAAGGCCGAGAGCACCTGTTTCGTAGCCATGAGCGATGGCATTCAAGTCGAAACCAGGATGATGGGTGGGCAAATCAAGACCTATTCGAAATCACTACGGGGCGAAGATTTTTATTTCAACACCTACCGGGCAATCGAAAACGACGGAGAAGTGCTGCTCTCTCCCAGATTTCCGGGAGACGTTACCATTCATACACTGGCGAACAGTTCTTTATTGCTCCAGCCAGCTGCGTTTCTGGCTGCTCAGGAGGGAATCAAGGTGGAGCCTATTTGGCGGGGAGGAGGGGCGTTTGCTGGTAGGGGGTTGCAGTTTTTGCGCTGTTCTGGGAATGGAAAGTTGATTTTCAGCAGCTATGGCGCGCTGTATGTAAAGACGCTGAAAGCTGCTCAACGTTTCACCATCGACACCGGCCACCTGGTGGCTTTGGATGAGAAACTGCAGCCCAGGATTCGCCAACTGGGGGCCAGCACCAACGTCACGCTCGGAGAAGAGCAGGTAGTGGATTTGCATGGCCCGGGAACGGTGTATTTACAAACCCGCAGCCAGGACATCTTGATGAAGTGGCTACAAAACCGGCTGGGATGATCCGTCGTTTTGGAAATCGCTGTCGAAGGGAGAGTGCCGAGTCCCGACGAGGGTATGGGGGGATTCTTCGGGTATTTCGTACCCGTTGAGAGATTCTTCGGTCGCTGCGCTCCAGATTCTTCGGGGCTGACGCCCCTCATAATGACGGGAGGGGGTGTGCGTCATTCTGAGCGTGGTTATTGGGGGTCGGGGCGACCGGCCGGTCGCCCCGACGGTCGCTGCGCTCCGGATTCTTCGGGCACTTCGTGCCCTCAGAATGACATAAAACAGGCATAAAGGCTGAATGGTCAAAGTTGTCAAATGTTTACAAGTAGAGTATGATTGCGCCAGCAAATAACTTCTTGTTCTGGAGTGAAATACATGGAAGATGAAATCGATCTGCAGCGTTATTTTATGATGCTCGTCAACAATTGGAAATGGATTGCGGGCGTTGCGATATTGTTCGCGGTCGTCACGTTTCTGGTCAACAAACTGATGCTTTCCCCGACTTACGAGGCCAAAGCCCTGGTGGTCGTTACGCAGCCCAGGTATTCGATCACTTTCGATCCACGATTCGAAACAGAAACAAAGACGGATCTCAAGTTCTTCAAACCTCTGGCCCAACTTGCCACGGCTGACGAATTGTTGGAGGAACTGCTCCAGCAGTATAATGGGGCAACCGGTAAAAACGGCCTCACCTTGAAA
>JALUWE010000136.1 GCA_027019845.1 Anaerolineales bacterium
GTACAGGTCCTGGGCAGCCTCTTCGAGGGTGCGGTCCATTTGCGCCAGCCGGGCGCGCACCACCACCGCGACGAACGAGATGTTGAAAGCCACGTGGCCGATGATCACGGAATAGGGCACGGACAGGCGCAGCCCGAACAGGCGCACCTTCCACGGCTCGAAGCCAATGCCGCTGATGTTGAAAAACAGCAGCAGCATGATAGCCATGGCAATGTCCGGGATGATGATCGGCAGGTAGAGCAGCGCGTCCATCGCCAGTTTACCGCGAAACGTGAAGCGCTCCATCCCCAGCGCGGCCAGCGTGCCCAGCACGGTGGCGATGCTGGTGGAAACCACGGCCACGAACAGGCTGTTCCACAACGCCAGGATCACCTGCCGGTCCGTCGCCATCTCCACATACCAATCCAGGGTGAATCCCTGCCAGACCGCGGTGGAGCGCGAATCGTTGAACGAGAAGATCACCAGCAGCACGATCGGCAGGTAGAGAAACAGATAGCCCAACGCGCCGTAGCCCGACAGCCCCCACTCACCCAGCCGGGCGCGCCAGCGTCCCTGTGGGGAGGCCGGTGTCATAGCCCGATCCCTCCTTCCCGGTTGGCGGTGCGGAAATACACCAGAGTTGCCAGCAGCATGACGATCATCATCACGGTGGAGAGCGCGGAGCCGAACGGCCAGTCGTGCGCGGCCAGGAACTGGTTGCTGATGATGTTGCCCACCATCAGGGATTTCCCCCCGCCCAAAATAGCCGGGGTGACGAATGCGCCCAGTGAGGGGATGAACACCAGCATCGATCCGGCCACCACCCCCGGCAGGGAGAGCGGCCATATCACGCGGCGAAAGGTCTGGGCCGGGGGCGCGTACAGGTCGTCCGCGGCCTCGATCAGGCTCTTGTCCAGCCGCTCCAGCGCGGCGTAGATGGGCAGCACCATGTCCGGCAACCAGCCGTATACCAGCCCCAGGATGATGGCGAAATCGTTGCCGAACAAGGGCAATGGCTCGTCGATGATGCCTAGCGAAGTCAGGGTGACGTTGATCAGGCCGGTGTTGGTGCGCAGGATGGTCAGCCAGGCGTAGGTGCGAATCAGGAAGTTGGTC
Organism: Anaerolineales bacterium; assembly: GCA_027019845.1. Classification (GTDB taxonomy): domain Bacteria; phylum Chloroflexota; class Anaerolineae; order Anaerolineales; family JABWBV01; genus JALUWE01. Next base: position 1,096 of record JALUWE010000136.1, read on the forward strand.
CAGAAGGGGATCATCAGGGCCAACAGCAGGGTGTTGCGCCGCTGGCGGGGGCGGGTGGCGATGAAATAGGCCAGCGGAAAGCCGAGCAGCAGGCAGATCAAGGTGGTGGCCAGCGCGATGTACAGCGAGCGCAAAAAAGTGTTGAAATACAGCGTGTCGAAGATGCGCGCGTAGTTTTCCAGGGTGAAATTCCACACCACGCCGCCATACGTGCCGCGCTCCAGGAAGCCGTACACCAGCACGATGGCCAGCGGCGCGACGAAGAACAACACCAGCCAGACCGCAGCCGGGGCCAATAGCAGCCAGGCGCGCAAGGCAGGGCGGCGGGCGAGGAGGGGTGGGGTAGTCATTCCTTCAGTATCCGCGCGTGTTCCAGTTTCCAACACAAGACAGCCTCGTCCCCGGGTTGAAACAGGGTATCCGCTTGCCCCGTATTTTGCACCCGTGCCACGATGCTCGAATCCCCCTGGATGCGCACCACGTAGCGGATGTCCGTACCCAGGTAGATGGCCTGCTCCACGCGCCCCGAGATTTCGACCGCGCCGGAGGCGGGCGACCGCGCCGGAGCAGCCGCGGGAGCGAACAGGCGAATTTTCTCGGGGCGGATGGAAAGCACTGCCGCGTCCCCGCGCCTCAAACCGGGCTGCGCCCATCCGGCGGGCAGCCCCGCGCCGCCAGGGAGGTGCAACTGGGGACGCTCGCCCAACGATCCCACCCGTCCGGGGATCAGGTTGGTCTCCCCGATGAAATCGGCCACGAAACGGTTGGCCGGGCGTTCGTAAATCTCCTCAGAAGTGCCCAATTGCAGCACTTCGCCTTCGTTCATCACCGCGATGCGGTCCGACATGGTGATGGCCTCTTCCTGGTCGTGGGTGACGTAGATGAAGGTGATGCCGACTTCGTGCTGCAGGGTCTTGAGTTCCAGCTGCATGGCTTTGCGCAATTTGAGATCGAGCGCGCCCAGCGGTTCATCCAGCAGCAACACTTTTGGCCGGTTGATCAGGGCGCGTGCCAGTGCGACGCGTTGCTGCTGCCCGCCGGAAAGCTGTTTGGGCCGCCGGTTTTCCAACCCCCGCAGGTGAACCAGTTCCAGCGCGCGCCCCACCCGCTGCCGGATTTCGTTTTTGGGCACTTTTTGCATTTCCAGGCCAAAAGCCACATTCTGATAAACGGTCAGGTGGGGAAAGAGGGCATAGTGCTGGAAAACCGTGTTGACCGGGCGCCGGTGGGGCGGGCGGTAGCCTTGCACTTCGCCATAAATCAAAATTTCGCCCGCGGTGGGCATCTCGAATCCCGCGATCAGCCGTAATGTAGTGGTCTTGCCGCAGCCGCTGGGGCCGAGCAGGGAGAAGAACTCGCCATCCCGGATTTTGAGCGATACGTTGTCAACCGCGGTGACCTCCCCGAAGCGTTTGACAATATCGCGCAGCTCTACTGCTACCATGGGATAAGTATAATCGAGAATCGAGCGTTTGCAACTTTCCTTGCGGTGCGGGTGTATTCGATCATAGCCGGATATTGCAAACCGAAGCAGTGCAAAGACGTGCCTCCAGGAGGTCATCCAATGAAGAAAAAAATTTTGTTTCTGTTCGCCATTCTCGCCCTGTTGCTGGCGGCCTGTGGCGGGGAAGAACCGCCGGAAACGCTCCCCGAAGAGGGGCCGCCCCCCGCGGAGGCGGGCAACCCCGCGCCCCCTGTGCCCGACATCCAGGCCGCGCGCGCACCCGACCCCCAGGCCGGGATGCCGCCCCTCGAGGTGCCCGCGCCCGCGCCCATCCGCCCCGGCTGCGGCGACTACCGCCTGCTGGTCACCATCGAAACCGACGCGGTGTTCGCCGGGATGCGGGTGGGGCTGCCAGAACAGGCCTTGCAACTCGGCTGGCGGCTCTCCGGCCCCGGCCTGGCCTACAGCGATCCACCCATCACGCCCTATGCCTTCTTCGACGAAGACACCTTCCTCATCGATGCCAACGACGACCGCCAGGCGTTGCAGGCACGCTTCCTGCTCATCGTCACCGGCGTTCAGCAGGGGCAAACCCTGCAACTGGAACTCGGCCAGGGCGACCCCGGCGAGAACGGCACCCGCATCACCATCGCCAACACCCTCGACGGCTGGGAGAACCCCGGCCCCACCCTCTTCGATGCGCAGGTCACAGAGGAGTACCAGACCGCCGCGCTCGACCTGTGCGCCGCCGAGCCGATGCCCCTGCCGGAACCCGCGGCCGCGCTGCCGCCGCGGCTGCTGGCCTTCTACTACCAGTGGTGGCGCTCCGAAGAAGAGTTCGGCTGCGGCGAAGACCCCTACGCCTGGCGGCGTGAGCTG
>JALUWE010000137.1 GCA_027019845.1 Anaerolineales bacterium
CCACGCTGGGTTCGCTGGTGATGGGGGCGGGGATTTGGATGTGGCTGCGGCTCAGTTATGTGTTGTGGCTGGCGGTATTGGGAGTGGTGGTGGGGGGGGTGATCTATGCGGGGATGGTGTGGCTGTTGGGGGTGGAGGAGGTGCGGGAGGTGTACCGGTGGGTCCGGGGAGGGGTGCGAAGTTGTGTGACGAAACAGGGAACGGGCGGGTGAGAGCGTTCCGCGGGGGGCATCAGTTCTTGACAACCGGCAGATACACGCTGGACAGGGCCGGGTTGTACTCGTAAGCGCCGATATCGCAAATGATCGTGCCGTTTCCGTCGCCGTCCAACGGGCGGGGTTCCCCGCGCTGGTCGGAGGGCCAGCAGGCCGCGTTGTCTCCGGCGTCGATGGCCGGGCTGCCGGGGAGCAGGGCGTGCGTGAGGGCCGGTGCCCCGGAGGCGATGGAGGGGCCGCCGTTGTCTGCCAGCGGCCCCAGGTTGGGGTTTAGCCCGATCAAATCGTTCAGGGAGAAATCCAGGCCGCAGGTGTCGGCATCTTCCAGGTTGTGGCCGAGCGAGGTGAGCGGGTTGCCGCCGCAATTGGCGCCGGAGTTGCTCGCCAGGATGGCGTTCGCGGCCAGCACATTCGTGTCGTTGTACACACCGCCGCCCGCCGCGGCACTGTTGCCGTTGATGGTGACGTTGGTCAGCGTGAGGGTGTTGGCGTTGCGGATGCCGCCGCCGAACCCCCCGGCCTGGTTGCCGCTTACCGTGCTGTTGACCAGCCAGGCCTGATCGTTGTTCAAGATGGCGCCGCCGTTGAACTGCTGGGCCACGTTGGCGCTGAACGTGCTTGCCAGGATGCTCAATTTGCCGTTGTTGTTGATCGCGCCGGCGGATTGGCGTCCGATGTTCTGGCGCAGCGTGCTGGTGAGGATGCCGGTGAGGCTGCCGCCCTCGGCGAAGATGCCGCCGCCGTCATCGGCCTGGTTGCCGGAGACCAGCGTGCGGGTGATCACGAGCAGATTGTCGCTGAAGAAGCCGCCGCCGAAGGTGACCGCGCTGTTGGACATCACCGTGGCGTTCCGGAGAGCGGCCGTCCCTTTGTTGTAGATGCCGCCGCCGTCATTGGCCTGGTTGCCGGATATTTCACCGCCTGCCACGTGGAGAGCGGCGTTTTGATAATTCCAGACCGCGCCGCCGAAGTTCCCCGCGGTGTTTTCACGGACCACGGTGTCCTTCAAAGACAAGACGCCGTTGTTGAAATTCGCCAGCGCCCCTCCATTATCTCCAGCCGAATTGCCCTCGATCAGGCTGTCGAAGACGGACAATACCCCGCTGTTTTCTATCCCACCGGCCGAACCGTTGGCCGCGTTGTTGGCGATGGTGCTAGAGGTGATCGTCATTGTTGCAGTCGCAGTGTTCCAGATTGCGCCGGGACCGAATTCGGCCGTGTTGCCGCTGATGACGGTGTTGTGGATCAGACCGACCAGCCCCGCGCCGAGGTAGAGCGCCCCGGCGGAATCCGCCCGGTTGGCGTTGAGGGTCGAGTTGATCACCGTGAGCGCGCCGTTCGACTGGAAAATGCCGCCGCCGGTTTGTCCCGCCTGATTCCCACTCAACGTGGCGTTCGTGGCTGTCAGCGTGCCGGCTACGTACAGACCGCCGCCATCGGTGAGGGCCACATTGCCGGAGATCACATCGCCGTCCAACAGCAGGCCCGCGCCGGGTGCGGAGATACCGCCGCCAAAACCATCCCCGCCCGCCACCATCGAGGTGGCTGTGTTGCTGAGGATGGTGTTGTTGGTCAACGTCAGTAGGCCGGTCAGACCAGCGTCGATACCACCGCCAAAAGCCTGCGTGCCGCTGACCACGTTGTAGGCGATGAGGTTGTTCGCCAGCGTGGCCTGGGCGTTCTCCAACTGCACCCCGCCGCCGTAGGCATCTTGCCCCAGGCCGTCGCTGAGGTTGTTGAGGATGCGGTTGCCCTCGATGTGCGGCGCGCCCCCTGCCACCCACACCCCGCCGCCCAGCAGGAAGGCGCGGTTGTCCCGGATGGTGTTGCTGATCACCAGGGCGTTGCTGCTGAGGATGCGCACCCCGCCGCCGTGGTTGCCCCCCAGGTCGGCCCGGCCGCCGGTGATGAGGAAGCCGTCCAGGGTGGGTGCCACCAGGGCAGGGTCGGCCGGCTGGCCCTGGATCGAGACCACCGAAAACGTCTCATCCGCGGGCACGATGGTGCTGGTGTACTGGCTGAGGTCGCGGACGGTAAAGCTGGCGTTCCAGCCGCCCTGGAGAGTGACGGTCCGGGTGATGAGCAGGTTTTCCGTGTAGGTGCCGGCTGCGACCAGGATGATGTCGCCGGGTTGGGCCATGTCAAGCGCATCCTGGATGGATGCCAGGCAGCCGTCGCCGCCGCCGGGTTTGACACACAGCGAATCGGCGCGAACAGGGCGGGCTGGCAGGCTGGCGGCAAAGCCCACCGCGCCCATCAGCCCAAGCGCCAGGGGCAAAACGATGAAAAGGAACCGTTTGCTTTTCATGCCTCTACCTCCGTTTTCCGGCACACAGTTCCCGGCCTTCAATTACCGCGCTCTTCATGCTTCAAATCGATGGAAGCGAACATCTGCAGCAGCCAGGAGATGACGGGTGTGCCCTCCCGGCAATACCGTGCTTCGCCTGTGGAGAGATGCTCGATGCGGCCGCGCCACTCCGACTGGCCTTCCCCTATGTCCTCAAGCCACAGGTAAACGGTAAAGACATGGGATTGACGGGAAAAAGGTCGGGGGTCTCCCATTACATTTCTGTCTGCACGCGGTCATTCGTTCGACCGGCGGATCAAGGGTTTGCACATTTGTAGCCAATGGAGCGTTCCAAAAGCGTTCCCCCGAAAAAGTTGTGCCAGCAAATGGGAGCAAGGTAGTGGTCACGGAGTAAGTGATGGCGGGGCAGGTTCGTTAACATTCGTCTTTTACTGACAGAGCTTACACAGATCGCAAAACGCACCCCCCTCCTGTCATTCTGAGGGAGCACAGCGACCGAAGAATCTGAGAGCGCAGCGACCGTCGGGGCGACCGGCCGGTCGCCCCGACCTCTAATAACCACGCGTCGAACAACCGTTCCCCACCCCCAGCATCCGTCCCCCGTCTCCCCCACCGTCGCCGAGATTCTTCGCTGTCGCTCAGAATGACACAAACAACAGCCGGTCGCTCAGCATGACACAGGTAACAACAGGCATGAACTGCGTAACTTCTGTCACTTACTTTACAGCCACTACCTGGGAGCAAGCAGGGTTGAAAACGAGGTATTCAGGGTCGGGGTTCGTGCTTCTCCGGCAGGGATCGAAGCCAATTGAGCGCCTCATCGATCAGACTGTCCAGTGAGTATTCTCCGGCCTGAATCAGCGCGAAATTTTCCCCAGGAACGCT
>JALUWE010000138.1 GCA_027019845.1 Anaerolineales bacterium
GCGCTCGTTTTGGCGGTAAAACACCCGATTGCTGCGGGAACGTACAATGGTGACCAGATTGGGATGCTTGCGGTGGGCCGCCAGGTAATCGGGGCGGGCGTAGTCGCTGTCGGCCACTTCCACCACCCACTGCTCGTGAAAGGGCATCTGGGGGGCCGAGAGTAAGGCGTTGATTTGCTCTGCACCAACCTGATGTTTGCGCTTCCTGGCAGGAACCCGCTCGCAAGATAACGGCACCACCCAGGGTACAGGGGCCTCGCTGTCCTTCTCCGGCAGCAGAACCACCGTGGAGTATTGATGTCCGATGGTCACCGGCTTGTTGCCCTTGATCACCCCCGGTTTGTACACGAAGGTGCGGTCTTCCAGCGTGAAAGCATATTCCCGCGGCTGCGAGGTCACGTCTACTCCAATCAGCCAGAAGGCACGCTTCTTGGGAGCGGGAAGATGCGCCGCTGCCAGATGAGCCAGTTCCCCACCCTGGGGGCGATATTCCCCAATGGCCTGGAAGAGGGCCGTATAGTGACGCCGAAATGCGGCTGCCAGACTGAGCTCGATCACATGGCGGGCCTGGTTGTTGCTGCACAGCGCATCCAGCAGGTCCATCAAGGTATCGGCTCGCTTGTTAAAGTGCTGGTATACTTGTTGCCGGAACTGTGTTAAGTCGTGAGTGTTTTCCATACCCACAGTTTGACACAGTTCCATCTATTTTGTCAAAAGTCCAATAATTTGTCTAACTTGTCTAACTTGTCTAACTTGTCTAACTTGTCTAATTTGTCGGGGTGGTCTGAGTTGTCGGATAGTCAGGTGTTGGTGTGCGGCGCGCCTGCTCCGCTTACCCTGTCCACCTGTTTACTTACCCACCTGTTTACCTGCCCACTTGCCTACCTGCCGACCTGCCCACCCTCTTCTCTGCGTTTATCCAGCGCGTCCACCTGCGCCAGGCAGGCGTCGTCGGTTGGGTTGGGCTGGTAGCGGTGGCTGAACCAGGCCTCCAGGATTTCCTGGGCGATCACCTCGCTGGTCTTGCGCATGGACATACACAGCACGTTGGCGTTGTTCCACAGCCGCGCGCCGCGGGCGGTTTCCGCGTCGCCGCACAGCGCGGCGCGGATGCCGGGCACTTTGTTGGCCGCGATGCTCACACCCGTGCCGGTCCAGCAAAACAGGATGCCCTCCTCTGCCCGGCCCGATACCACATCTTCGGCCACCTGGCGGGCCACCTCGGGCCAGGGCGCGGTCTGGCCAGGTTCGGGGCCGTAGTAGCGCACCTGGTGCCCTTTCTCTTGCAGGTATTTCAGCGTGGTTTCGACCACGTGCAAACGTTCATCTGCGCCGAGGGAGAGTTTCATGGCTGTCTCCTGTAAAAATGATCCCCCGCATTATACCGCGCTACCGGTTCAGTTCCTCTATCGCGGCCTCCAGCACCGCGTCCACCCGGCCCAGCGCGCTCTCGTAAGTGACCGGCACCAGGATGTCGGGCTGGATGCCAACCCCTTCGATCAACAGCTCGCCGTCCGGGGTTTCGGGGCGGCCAGTGGGGAATTGCATGGAGTAATCGCCGGGGATTTCGTATTGCCCCTGGCCAACCTCGCCGAACGCGCCCGCGGTGGCCGCGTGCCCGATGATGGTCGCCCGCCCCTGCTGGGTCATCATGTAGGCAAAGCCCTCGCACGCGCTCACGCAATTCGGGCTGACCAGAACGGCCACCTTGCCCGTGTATTGCACCGGCGCGGGGTGAATTTTGCCCACGCCGGGCGAGTATTCAAACGCGCCGGTCAGGTCGCTGTAGTAGGAACGCCGGGAAATCTCGATTTCTTCGTCGAAGAAGTAACCGGCAAAACTGGCGGCCAGCCCGCTGCTGCCACCGCCGTTGACGCGCACGTCGATGATCAGGCTGGGGATTTCGTCTTCGATCAACTGGTTGATGAAGCGGTCCCAAAGCTGCGCCATCAGGTTGTAATCGTCCGAGAAGGTGGTGATGCGGATGTAGGCCAGGTTTTCTTCCTCGAAGATTTCGGCCTCCACAGGCAGGGCCAACTCGTCGAAGGTGAAGCTGGGGATGGAATCGAACAGGGAGTCGTACTCTACGTCTGCGAACAGGGTGGTCTGCCGGGGTGCATCGCCGGGGTTCTGGAAGGTGACGTCGATCAGGGTGCCGGGCGGGTAACGGGTGAGGAAGATGAGCTGGTCGAGGCGTTCCTGCTGGGGGGTGGAATACGGCCCGAAGTAGGAGACCACCTGATCGAGGGCCTCCCCGACAGGTTGCCCGTCCCATTGGATGATCTCGGCCCCGATCTGGATACCGGCCTGTTCGGCTTCCGTGTCCGGTAGCACGTCGATCACGATCACGCGTCCGTCGCTCAACTCGGCCAGGCGCATTCCGAAGCTGCCGCCGAAGTTTTCGAAGAAGATTTCGGGGTCGAAGGAGATGCCGATGTGTGCGTCGGGGATGGCGAGGGTGAAGCTCTTCATGGCGTTGTAGAAGTCCTGGTCGTTGCGCGCCGCGGCGATTTGGGGGGCGAACTCTTCGTAGAGCGCGTCCCAGTCGATGCCTTTGTCTTCGGTGAAGGGGTATTCGCGGGAGACTTTCTCGAACAGCGCGTCGAAGGCTTCCTGGTAGGACAGGTCGGAGTAGTCGTTGACCGCCAGCGCGCCCTCGTTGAGGGTGATCTCGGGGCGGGCTTCTTTCCAGACGCGGAAGGGTTCCTCGTCCAGGTTGACCAGGTTGTATCCGGCGGGGATGGGCGCGGCGGGGTCGTCTTCGGTGAACAGCAGGCCATCCTCGCCGAACCCGGTGGGGAAGGATTGTTCATCGTCCGGCGCCCAGACGATCAGGATGCCGCCCACGATCTCGCCGAACTGTTCCGGGTCGGTGACGGTGGAGACGTTGCTGGTGGACCAGCCGCCTGCGTCGCGCTCTTCCAGGAAGGGGCCGCCCCAGGTGTTGGACCAGTAGGCTACCGCGAAGATCTGTACGCCGGTGTCGTCTTCGCCGTCGTTGTCTACGTCTACGAAGGTGCCCTGGGGCACGCTGGGCAGGGCGAGGGAGTAGCGCAGGGTGCCGTCGTCCAGGATTTCGACCGGGCCGATGGCCTGGCTTTCGAGTTTGAAGGTGAATTCGTGGTCGCGGTTGACGAATCCGGCCTGGTCTTCGAGCAGCACGAGCGGTTCGCTGAGGGTATCGACGAAGAAGGGGGAGGTGTAGGGGATGTCGCCGGTGATGAAGACGGGTTCGTTCGGGTTGGCTGCGCCGGGTGCCACGGGTGGAGGCGGGAGAGGGGTGGGGGTCTCGGTTGGCGGCCCCTGGGTGGGCGTGGGCGTTTCGCCGGGGGTGGGGATGTTGGTGATGAAAGTGCCGCAGGCCAGGGCGGCCAGGGCGAGGAGGGTGAGGGGGAGGAGGGGGGTG
>JALUWE010000139.1 GCA_027019845.1 Anaerolineales bacterium
GGATGGCGGTCTATAACCTGCCGCCGGTGCGTTCCCGGCTGGAATGGCGCATCTCCGCGTTGCGGGCGCAGATCAAATATGCCCTCTCCCCCCCTGAGGAAGTTGTATTCGTCCCCCAGCAGCAGGCCAGCCTGCCATCTTCTACGCCGCGCCTCAACCCGACCGCCACGGCCAGCCCCTCTTTACCCCCGGCTACCGCCACCTCACCCCGGCCTACTTCTACCCATCTTCCACCCACGGCCAGCCCCACGGTCACGGCCCCTGCTCCTACCGCTACCCCCCGCCCCGAGAGCGTCTTCCTCAGCGGGGTGCGCCACGAATACCAGACCTGGAACAATTGTGGCCCGGCTAACCTTTCCATGGCGCTCTCCTTTTGGGGCTGGCAGGGCAATCAGGAGGTCATCCGCGCGGTGCTGCGTCCCAACGACCGCGATAAGAATGTGATGCCCTACGAGATGGTCAACTATGTGCAAGAGGAGACGGAGTTCAACGCCATTGCACGCGTAGGCGGCGACTTGGAATTGGTCAAACAATTCATCGCTGCGGGAATGCCCGTCATCCTGGAAAAGGGTTTCGAGGGTTACGGTGTCGAGAGTTGGATGGGGCACTATGTCACCGTCACCGGCTATGACGACGCCAAAGAACGCTTCATCGTCCAGGATTCCTTCATCATGCCCGACATGCCCGTGAGTTACGAGTTGATCGAATCCTTCTGGCGGGCGTTCAACTACACCTACATCGTGGTCTACCCGCCGGAGCGGGAAGCGGAAGTAATGGCGATTCTCGGCCCTCAGGCGGACGAGACGGCCAACTACCAGTACGCTTTGCAAATTGCCACCGATGAAATTTACACGCTTTCTGGCCGTGATCAATTTTTCGCCTGGTTCAACCGTGGCACAAACCTGGTCGCGTTGCAAGATTTTGCCGGCGCGGCCGCGGCCTACGACGAAGCCTTCCGCATCTATGCCGAACTCTCCGAAGAAGAACGCCCCTGGCGCATGATGTGGTATCAGACCGGCCCCTATTGGGCTTATTTTTACACCGGGCGCTACTACGATGTGATCAACCTGGCGACCACCACACTGGACGCCATGAGCGAGCCGGTGCTGGAGGAGAGCTACTACTGGCGCGCCCTGGCGCGCGAAGCCCTGGGTGATGTTTCCGGCGCTATCGCCGATTTGCAGACCAGCCTGGAATACCACCCTGGTTTTGCCCCCAGCGTGTTTCAACTTGAGCGAATCACTTCCAGTAATTGATGATCGCATTGTAATACTTACGCACTTGAAAAGTCGCACCAGACCTCACAGGTCTCAAAGCGCATGGAGATGCCCGGATGCAATCGGTTTTGGAAAATTTTCCTGCATCGTGTGGTAGTAGACCTGTGAGGTCTCCTGCGTAAGTACTGATTGTTAAACGATGACGCCCCGCAAAAATTCTGCGGGGCGTTTTCGTGTTTGTAAAAAACCTTATCTCATTAGAACCCTGCCGCTTGCATGTTTTCGTCCACCCAACTCATGTCGAACACTCCAGACCAAATGCTTTGTATCACGCCATTGGGGCTGATGAAGTAGGTGGTGGGGGTGGAGAACATACGGTATAGCTGTGCAACTGTCCCGCGATCGTCCATTACAAAAACGCTTTTCAGGTTGTAACGCTCAGCAAATGCTTTTACTTCTTCTACGGTCTCTTGCTCATCGACCAACAAGACGACCAGATTATCGCCATATTTTTCTTGGGCAGCTCGCAACGCGAGTGCATTTTGGTTACAGGCCGGTCACCAGGTGTGGAAAAACATCATCAACACCGGTCTACCGCTCAACTGGCTGAGAGAAACCGGGTTTCCATCGACATCTTGTAAGGTAAAGTCGGGTGCACGCGCGCCCAATTGGGGAGCGACCGGTAAGGCTGCTGCCTCTTCTGCGCTCAGCGAAGCAAGAGCCTCAGGTGATTTGCTGCGATTGCTAAAGGCCAGAAAAGCTGCTATCCCGGCCAGCAATACGAGCACGGCACCGATGATCACTCGCTGTTGAGTCTGTTTTTTCCGCCTTGCTTCCAGGCGTCTTTGTTGTTTGCTCTTTTTTGCCATAGCTTCCCTCGAAAGATAAATTTGTGTACGTGTTTATGCGCCGCCCGCGCCGTACAGGGACGGATCGGTAGGTGTTTGCCCGCTGGGGTCCCAAACGTACACCCAATCACCTATTTCGATCCAGTCGAACACCCAGCGCGCGTCGCCGGTGGACAGGTTGACGCAGCCGCGTGATTGCGGCACACCAAAAGCGTTGTGCCAGTACGTGCCGTGCAACGCACGCGCCTGGTCGAAGTACACCGTCCAGGGCACCCCTTCCAGATAGTAGTAGTCCGAGCGGTCCAGGGTGAATGAGCCGCTCATGGTTTCGTTTTCCACCTTTTTATACGCCTGGAACAAACCCGGCTGGGTCCACTGTCCGGGTACGCCGCTGGCCATGACGGTTGCGAATACCAGACGGCGGTTGTCATACACCGCGATGGTTTGTTCCTCCAGATTGATTTCGATCCATCGCCCGTTATCCACCCCTTCGGGGGGCGTGGTGTTCGGGAACACACCGGCCACCAGCCTGCCCTCCAGCCACTCGTCCGGCCCGATCAGGAACCATTTTGCGCCGTCCACTTCCTGGACGTTGTAAATCTGCACGATTTGATAACGCACGTATTCTTTGCCCGTGTAATCTTCGTTCTGGAAACCGGGTGTGCGTTTCGATTGGCGGGGGAAGAGCACCCATCCGAACGCGTTCGACGGCGTGCGACGAAATTCCAGTCCCTGAAAGGTGCTCACACCCGAAACCCGGCTGAGATCATTGGCCGTCATCCAGCGGCCATAGTCCACCATGTAATACCGCTTACCGTCCACCACCTCGGTATCCAGATAGGTGACGTACTGAAAGCCCGGCTCCATGCGGTAGAGCACCGGTTTGCCCCGGACCGCATCTTCCAGGCTGGCGTAGACCGGCGCGTTGTCGGTTACCACCCGGGCATACATGTTGGGCGTGTATGAAAGTTCAGGTGGGGGAGATTGCGCGGGCAAGGGTTGTAAGGGCAGGGAAATGCCCTGTTCGGCCAGCCGCGTTAAACTGGAAGAAGGCCCGGCCACAAGGCAGCCTTCTGGGGTTTGCTGGTACACGCCGGGCATACACAAGACTGCACCCGCGGGTGTTTCTTTCTCTTCCGCTGCCTGTGCAGGGAGTCCCGGCAACAAGACAGATAGAAACGAAAAGGTGAGCAACAGGGAGATGAGACGCAAAAGAGTTTTCATTTTCTTAAACCTACTGGCTATTTTGTGTTCTGTGTATGCGCAAAATTGCCTGTTTTGAGATTAGGCTTTTTTAATTTCTCAAAGGCGTTGTTGTCTGTTCTATTGCAA
>JALUWE010000140.1 GCA_027019845.1 Anaerolineales bacterium
GAGGAAGCCCCTCCTCCGGGCATGGACGGCGGCGGTGGGGCCGGGTTCGAGGTGCCGGAACGCGAATTCGAGTCGCCCCCGGTCAGGCCGCCCGAAGAAGTCGCTGTCCCGCCGCCTGCCTCCCGTAGAGGGATGCCGCTGTTCAGTGAAGATGCTTTTGCGCCCCCCGGCCCTGTGAGCGCAGAAGAGAGCACACCGCCCCCTAAAGTGGTCGGCGATCTGAAAGCCTCCAGCCGCCTGTTGGGTATGCTGGTCACAGACGAGCGCATCAAGAAGCTCTGGGAGCGTGGGGACGTGCTCCAGCAGGAGGTGATTGAAAAGATCGAGGATGTCAATCTGGGCCGTTCGCTGTTGGATTTGATTCGCAGCGCCAAAACCCAGATGATGGTCGGCAAAGGCAACTTCGAAGAGGCCGAACGGGCTATCAACGAGGTGGCGTTCCGGGTTTCTCAGCGCGAGAAAGCCCGGCAGTGGACGCGGGCCGGGAACGCGTTGTTTTTCTATGAGTTGCTTTGGGCAATTGTGTTGATTTTGGCGTTTTACCTGGTGTACTTCAGCGGGGTGTTTTCCATCAACCTGAGCGGGCAGACCATTTTTTCAGAAAACGAAATTGTGATCGCGATTGGGGGTGCGCTTGCGGGCGGCATCGGCGGGGTGGCGGGCGCGCTGTATGCGCTCTGGCGGTATGTTACCAGCCGCACTTTCAACCCGCAGTACCGTCTATGGTACATCACGCAACCGGTATTAGGGTTGCTGATTGGGATGTTCGTGTTCCTGTTCGTCAAAGTGGGCTTCAATGTCACTGCTGGCTCTGTGACCGTCGAAATCGGCTCCCCCTGGATCATTTTCCTGTTGAGTTTTGTGGGCGGATTTCAGCAGAATGTGTTGTTGAATATCATCAAACAGGTGCTCAAGCTCTTCCAATTGGGAGGAGATGAGGAAGAAAGCTGAAATTGTAGCGGGTAAAGAAAACTGCCGCCGATTCCGGCGGCAGTTTTGCGTTATTTGATGGTTTTGCTACCGTAGATCACGCCTTCCACCCGGCGCAGTGACCGCCGCCAGGCAGAACGCAGCCGGGCCACGGTGCGGTAGCGGCGCGGGTAAATCTTGCGCTTGGCCGGAAACGGCCCGGTCCAATGGATGGCCATTGCCCCCCACGTCAACCCCGCGCCGAATCCCACGATCACGATCTTGTTGTCTTTGTGGAGCTGACCGGCCTCGATGGCCTCGCAGGCGGCAATCGGGATGGAGGCGGTCGAGGTGTTCCCATAGCGGTTGAGGTTGATGGCAAAACGTTCCAGCGGCAGCTTGAGGCCGCGGGCCGCAGCCTCGATGATGCGGCGGTTGGCCTGATGGGGGATGATCAGGTCCAGGTCGCTGATCTCCAAACCGGCTTCTTCGGCCACCTGGGCCGTGGCTTTTGCCATCACACGGGTGGCGAAACGGAAGACCTCGCGTCCATTCATCTGGATGTAATGCAAACCGTTACCCACCGTGTGGAGGCTGGCCGGGATGTGACTGCCGCCCGCCGGGATGGTGAGCAGGTCCGCGCCGGAGCCGTCCGAACGCAGCAGCGAAGAGAGCACCCCGCCGGGTTCGTCGCTGCCCTGGAGCACGAACGCGCCGGCCCCGTCGCCGAACAGGATGCAAGTGCCGCGGTCCTTCCAGTTGACCAGCCGCGAAAGCGTTTCCGCGCCGATCACCAGCGCGTTGTTGATTGAACCGGCGCGAATGGCTTGTGCCGCCATGTTGGTGGCGTAAATGAAACCCGTGCAGGCCGCCAGCAGGTCGAACGCGCCGCAGTCGGTAGCCCCGATACGATCCTGAACGATGCTGGCCGTAGCCGGGAAGAGATGCTCCGGGGAGGACGTGGCGACCACGATCAGATCGATCTCTGCCGGGCGCAAGTTGGCAACCTCCAGGGCGCGTAACGCGGCCCGGGTCGCCAGCGTACCGGTGGTTTCATCGGGGCCGGCTATCCGCCGCTGCTCGATCCCCGTGCGTTCACGAATCCATTGATCGTCGGTGTCCACAAGTTGGGCAATGTCATGGTTGGTCATCACCCGTTCGGGGACGGCCATGCCCCATCCTGTAATGTGTGCGTAACGCATCATCTTCCGTTCTCCTGGTAGCGGCTGAGAATGATGGTGGCGTTGTGGCCCCCAAATCCGAAGGAATTGGACATCACGTGGTGGATGTTCGCCTGCCGGGCGGTGTTGGGGACGTAATCCAGATCGCATTCCGGGTCCGGGGTTTCGTAGTTGATGGTGGGCGGCAAAGTGTTATGTGTGATCGCGCCGACACAAAACGCGGCTTCCAGCGCGCCGGATGCGCCCAGCAGGTGCCCGGTCATGGATTTGGTGGAAGAAATGGGGATGTCGTAGGCGCGCTCGCCGAACACGGTTTTGATGGCTGCGGTTTCGCTTTTGTCGTTCAGCGGGGTGCTGGTGCCGTGCGCGTTGATGTAGTCGATCTGGTGGGGCGCAAGCCCGCTGTTTTCCAGCGCCATCTGCATACACAGCGCCGCGCCGGCCCCGTTCTCCGCCGGGGATGTGATGTGGTAGGCGTCGTTGGTGGCTGCGTATCCGCTGAACTCCGCCAGGATGCGCGCGCCGCGGCTGCGAGCGTGTTCGAGCGATTCAAGTATCAGAATGGCCGCGCCCTCTCCCATCAGGAACCCGTCCCGGTTTTTGTCGAAAGGCCGGGAAGCACGGGTTGGGTCGTCGTTGCGGGTGGACATGGCGTTCATCACGCCCAGGCCGGCCAGCGTGATGGGGACGATGGCGGCCTCCGAGCCTCCGGCCAGCACCGCCTCCGCGTCCCCGCGTTGGATCATGGCCGCGGCCTCGCCGATGGCATTCGTGCCGGTGGCGCAGGCGGTCACCACCGCCATGTTCGGCCCGCGTACGCCCAACTCGATTGCCACGGTTCCCGCCGCGCTGTCCGGCAGCATCATGGGCACCAGAAACGGGCTGACGCGTTGCGGCCCGCGCGCTTGCAGCGTTTCGAATTGCGCTGACAGCGTAGCGATCCCGCCAATCCCCGTGCCGATGATCACGCCGATACGGTCGCGATTGTTCTCACCGATTTCCAATCCGGCGTCTTCCACAGCCTGGATCGAGGCTGCCAGCGCGAATTGGGTGAAACGGTCCATTTTCCGGGCCGCGCGTGTTCCGAAAAGCCCTTTGCCATCGAAATCTTTGACTTCCGCGGCAATGCGCACCTTGTGATCGCTGGCGTCGTAGTGTGTGATCGGCCCTGCGCCGGATTTGCCCGCCACGATGTTCTGCCAGGTGTTCTTGAAATCGTTCCCGACCGGGCTGATACAGCCAATCCCGGTGATGACAACTCGTTTTTTCACTATCGATACTCCTTCGTCTAACTGGTCTGAGTGGT
>JALUWE010000141.1 GCA_027019845.1 Anaerolineales bacterium
GTTGCGTGTGTGGGAACCCGCCCTGGTGGTCGTAGAAGCCACGGGGGGATACGAGCAGCCCCTGGTTTGGCGATTGTTGGAGGCGGGGTGGCGTGTGGCGGTGGCCAATCCGACCCGTGTCCGGGCTTTGGCGAAAGCCAGTGGCAAGCTGGCCAAGACGGACCGCATTGATGCGCGTTTGATTGCTGAGTATGCAGCCACGATCCAACCGGAAGTGGTGCAATTACGTGCCGCCCAGGAGCAACAGTTACGTGCGTTGGTCAATCGCCGTATGCAGTTGGTCGAAATGCGCACGATGGAAAGCAATCGCTTGAAAACCGCCCATCCTGCCTTGAGAGCGCACGTGAAAAGCCACCTGGATTGGCTCAACGAGGAAATTGCTGCGCTGGAGGCGGAAATCCAGGCACTCCTGGAAGCCCTGCCCGAGTGGAAAGAAAAAGTCATTCTGCTGGAAAGTATTCCCGGCGTAGGCTTCATTACTGCCATTACCATATTGGTGGAGATGCCAGAACTGGGCCAGATAAACCGGCAACAGGTAGCCGCACTGGCTGGGCTGGCGCCATATAATCGTGACAGCGGCAGAAAGCGAGGCCGTCGCCGTATCTTTGGTGGTCGAAAGCGCGTTCGGCGTGTCTTGTACATGGCCATCTTGTCGGCCAAACGTTTCAATCCGGTCATACGAGCCTTTTTCGAGCGTTTAGAGGCGAGAGGCAAAGAATTCAAAGTGGCGATGACTGCGTGCATGCGCAAATTGTTGACGATTATGAATGCCATGCTTCGAGACCATAAAGCCTGGTCTCCGGCACCATAATCTCGACTTCGCCTCTTGACAAATAACACAGTTACTCTGAGCTTATCATGTCATTCTGAGGGAGCGAAGCGACCGAAGAATCCGGAGCGAAGCGACCGAAGAATCCGGAGCGAAGCGACTGTCGGGGCGACCGGCCGGTCGCCCCGACCACCAATAAGCACGCGCCGTCCCCGTCCCCGGTCATCCGTCCCCCGTCATTCTGAGGGCACGCAGTGCCCGAAGAATCTCCCCCCCATCGCGGAGATTCTTCGCTGTCGCTCAGAATGACACAAACAACAGCGCTCAGATCAAAGAGATTTCCCAAAAAACAAGGCAATCTCCCGGTTCGCATAGTAGTGATCGCTGTAGCCACAGAATTCAAAACCCAGTTTTTTCGCCAGGCAAATGGCCGGGTAATTTCTGGACAACGTCTCCAGGAGCAACTCCGAGGCCCCATGGTGGAGGGTCCACTCCTGGGCAGCGAGCAACAGAGCAGTGCCAATCCCTTTCCGGCGCTGTTCTCTGGCTACCACCAGGTCTCGAATGTGTACAACTGCGCGATGCGGGCCATCGATCAAGTTGACGTACCCGACCGGAATCTCTGCGGAGCCTTGCAGAACAGCCACCAGCAAACCCGAGTTTTGATCCCAGCTATCGGCTAAATTTCTCGGATCACGGGGATAGTCTATTTGCACCGTTCGGGGCAACCGCCGTTCACGAAAGAATACGCCAATTTCCTTCTGAAGTTCCTGAATTTCCATTTGCCAGACATGATCGCTGAAGGAAGTGTGATCGAAGGCGATCAAATGCGGCAGGTCAGCAGGAAGCACAGGTCGGACTTGAATGGCTGGCATACATTCTCCTAATTCTGTGGCCTTGTAATGGTGATTGGGACCTGGCAATCCGGCAACGCCTGGCCGCTGTTGTCGGTCACAACCAGCCGCAAGACATAATCCCCCGCCTGGAGCGCGCTGGTGTCCCAGTTTTGAACCAGGACTCCGGAGGCAACCGTCTGTCGCCCGGCCTGGATGGTACGCCAGGTAACTTCCTGGATGGGAGCAACCTCTAATTTGTAAAAACCGAAATTGGGGATGTTGGCCGAACCCTCGATGGTGACTTCGCCGCTGATGCGGTCCCCCGGCCCGGGAGCGGAGATCTCGACCTGACCGGGCACACAGGTACCCAGGCGGGCATCCACCGTCGGGGTGGGTTCCGCGTTCGAGTCCGAACTTGCAGATGCCGGCGTCCCGTCCAATGGCGGCTCAAGCGTGGTGGTAGGGGTGGCAAACAGATCAACCGTGGGAGTCAGCAACGGGTTTGCTTGAGGCCGCATAGGGACGATAAAAGATACGGTAACAAATTCTGCAATCGCAATCATGATCAACAAAACCAGCGCGCCCGCGGCTTGATTTAAGCGGTTTTGGGCGCGCTCGCGTTCCAGGCCGAAAATGGTGCTGCGCAGGCTCCGCCAGGCAATCCAAAAACGGCGGAAATAAACCAACGCGCCAAACCCCAAGATCAGATAAATCCAGATTTCGTAAGTGCGGAAAAAACGCAGGGCCTCGTCCATGAATACCCTACAGGTCGGGCAACACCCCCTTGATCAGGGTTGTCAATCTGGGAACGATCACTTTTCCGGCCTCCAACACTTCTTCATGGGTGGTGATCGTGTTGCCGTCCAGGTTGGCTTTGTTGCTGATGCCCGAAATGCCCAGCACGCGTATCCCGCTATGGCGGGCGACAATCACTTCCGGGACGGTGGACATTCCCACCGCGTCTGCACCGATGAGGCGCAAAAAGCGCAAATCCGCCGGGGTCTCGAAAGAAGGGCCTGCCAGGCTAACGTAAACACCTTCTTGCAGGGGAACTTCCCGCTCCTGGGCAACTTTCCGGGCCAGCGCCAGGTATTGGCGGTCATACACCTGGCTCATATCCGGGAAACGCGGCCCAAACTCGTCCAGATTGGGCCCTCTCAAAGGGTTCAGCCCCGCCATGCCGATAAGATTGAGATGATCCGTGATGAGCATCAAATCCCCGGGGGAAAAATCGGGGTTGATGGCGCCGGCCGCGTTGGTGACGATCAATGTTTCGATTCCGAGGCGTTTCATCACCCGGATCGGCAGGCCGATGCGCGACATGCTGTACCCCTCGTAGTAGTGCGCCCGCCCCTGCATCACCAGCACAACGCGGCCCTCCAGCCTGCCAACTACCAGACGCCCAGAATGGCCGGAAATGGTAGATACCGGCCAACCGGGAATTTCAGCGTAGGGAACGATGGTCGCATCAGCTACTTCTTCGGCCAGCCCCCCCAGGCCGGAGCCTAGGATCATGCCGATTTCAGGCTGGCGGGAGATGCGGTCGCGTACGGCCTGCGCGGCCTGGTCGATTTGTTGAATGGTGAGAAATTTTGGCATGTTGTCCTCTGTGTTGGAATGGTCTGATACGTCGCACGTCGCACGTCGCACGTCGCACGTCGCACGTCGCACGTCGCACGTCGCACGTCGCACGTCGCACGTCGCACGTCGCACGTCAAATTATATCATTCAGCACGCTCCGAAAGGCCTGCACTGTGCGCTGGACGGCCTGATCGTCGATCCAGTAGT
>JALUWE010000142.1 GCA_027019845.1 Anaerolineales bacterium
GGAGGAGACCTGGTTGGGGCCAATCCCTGCGGAGGTGAGCTTATCGCTGTATGCCGCGCCGAAGGAAAGCACGTTGGCCGCGAAAACCGATTGCAACGCCAGCACGCCCAACCCCACCGCGGGGGCTAAAATAGCCAGCAGCACGTTTTTTAGCTGCGCGGGCGCCAGCCGGAAACGCTCGAAGAACATGCTGACCACCGCCAGGGCGAAGGGGCCGGCCAGGTTGAAGGCGATGGCCTCGCGGTCGAACGCGGGCAGCAAGAAGACCGATGGCACCAGCAGCGCGAAGTACACCAGGGGCCAGCGGGAGGCCGAGGGCAGGCGGCGAAACCGGAATAAACCCAACCCGAGCAGCAAGATGGTGGCGTATTTGCCGAATTCCCAAAAGACCGCCGCGCCCAAACCGCGCCACAACAACTCCGCGCCGGTGATGTAAGCTACCACGTAGATCAGGCGGTTGGGCATCCGGTCGCGAACCAGAAAGCCCACGCCCAGGCCCAGCGTGAAGAGGGCGTGGAGGGTGGCAAACAACGGGTCCCAGCGCAGCAGGAAAACCAGCGGGATGTGCAGGGCGATGAATGACACCACCCGGGCGGTGTAATCCCGTTCGCGCTGTCTGCGAATCCAGGCGATGCGTTGGTGGAGGTGGAGAGGGGTCATGGGGGGTGTTCAGTATTCAGTTTTCAGTGTTCAGTATTCAGTATTCAGTGTTCAGTATTCAGTATTCAGTGTTCGGTGTTCAGTTCAGTGACGGGGGATGGAAGGTTCTTTGTTGTTTTCGACCGCAGATGACGCAGGCTTTGTTGTGAGCGGCTCGGGCGATGGCCGCGGATTTTTCGAGCATTGGAGCGAAGACTGCCGGTTGCACACATCTCTACCCTGTCTACCTGCCTACCTGCCTACCTGTCTACCTGTCTACCTGCCCTACCTGCCTACCTGTCTACCTTCCCTCCCCGTTTCCGTGCGCCTGTCCGGTCTGCTGTCAGTCTGGCAGGTCGTTGTCGCTGTCGGCCAGGGTCCAGAGGGCGCGGGTGAGGGGGGTGGTGCGGGGGTGCCAGCAGAAGCGCGCCACCGCGTTGATCACGAAGCCCAGGCCGCGAAAGAGGGCGTCCAGCTCGGGGAGGGAGAGCAGGGCTGTGACCTGCGCGCTGCCTGCCAGGGTTGCATCCCGCAGGGCCAGCGCGAGCACGTCTCGCAGGCCGTCGAGGTCGTTGAGGTCGCCGTACAGGTCGAGGATGCGAGTGATGGGGGTGCCCTGTACGGCCGATTGGCGGGCGATCAGGATGTGGGAGGGGGCGGCTGCATCTCCGCGGCGGTAAAAACGCAGTTGGTCGCGGTAGGGGGACTGCAAGTATCGCCAGTGCAGGAAATCCGCGTCGCGGTGGGTGGTGGCGAGGGTGTGGGGCAATCGTTGGGCGGCGCGGGCCAGGATTTCCGGGTCGGGGTGGTGGATTGGGGCGGCTGTTTGGGGGACGTACCGCGCCAGGCGACGGCGCAACAGCGCGGCCGGTGGTGAGAGCAGCCATCCGATCAGCCGCGCGCCGAGGGCGAGCGGCCCGGCGGCTTGGCGCACCGCTTTGATGTGCCGCGGGCGCAGGGGCAGCATCTTGACGCGCAGGTCGTGGCGCACGCCCCAACCGTGCTTGCGGTGAATGGCCGCGGCCAGCGCGTTGGGAAAGCCCAGTTTGAGTGTCGCCAGCGAGCGGATTTTTTCGTCGAACAGGGATTGCAGCCCCTGGCCGCGAAACTCCGGCGCGATCACCAAATCGACCCACCAGATGGCGGCGCGTGGTTCGCCCGCGAGCCGGACACGAGCCGGGATGACCGCGCAATACCCGGCGATGCGCTCCCCCACAGCCAGCACCCACCGGTTGTGGTCTCCGCCGTGCCACCAGGCTCCGTGATGGTGTAAAAAATCGGCTTTGGCGGGCGGGTAGAAGCGTGCCAGGAAGGTGTGCAAATCCTGGGGCGCGACGTCTGCGGCGGTCAACAGGCGGGCGCGGGGGGTCATACGGACAGGGGGGCGCGCAACCGGGCGCGTGCGTTCAGCGCGTGATGGTAGGCCTGCGTCAGCCTGTGGGCTGCCAGGGTGCAGGTGTGCTCCCGTTCTACGGTTTCTCGCGCGGCGCGGCCCATACGTTCGGCCAGCGCGGGGTCGTCGAGTAGTTTCTTCACCGCGGCAGCCAGGCCGTCTGCGTCCCCGGGTTCGACCAGCAAGCCCGTCAGCCCATCGCGCACCAGCTCGGGCACGCCGCCCACGCGGGTAGCGACCACCGGACGGCCCGCGGCCATGGCTTCCAGGATCACGTTGGGAGACCCTTCGTAGTTGGATGTCAGACAAACCACATCAAATGTGTGCATCAACGCAGGCACATTGGGACAAAACCCCGCTAAAATGATACGCTCCTGCATTCCCCGCTCCCGTATTCTGGCACGAACACGCTCAAGATAGCTTTCCTCGCCAGGAATTGGTTGTCCAACGATTACCCCGCGAGTATCCGTATTAACGTGCAAAACATTGGACAGCGCGTCGATGAACATAATATGGTTCTTTTTTGGCCTTAAGTTGCCAACCAACCCGACCAGATGTTTGCTGTTGGATATAACTTGTTCCAGCGAGGTTGAGATTTCCAGCTTTTCTTTTCGCTCCAAGGCGGTGTCAACACAATTGGACAATGTGAAGATTCTGTGCGCGGGGAATTTACGTGCCTTGAGTTCTTGCGCAATGGCGTTTGCGTTGACGACAATCCGCATAGGGCTATAAAGAGAAAGAACCCGCAAGCCCCAGGGTAGGCTCTGAAATCCTGTGGCTGAAAGCGAATCTCGCAACGATCCCCAGCGCAGCGGCACGCCCGCCAGCCAACCTACCAGCCCGGCGTAGGGGTTGTCGTGTACCGTCCAGGAGTGAACCACGTGCGGGCGAAGCTCACGAAACAGGCGGTGCAGGTAGGCGCTACGGGCGGCAATCCCCTGGCAGCTACGCGGGATGGCGTGTACCTGGACACCGGCGGCCTCCAGCGTGCGGGTCAGTTCGTAGTGCGGGCTGGGGTTGAAGACTACGACCGCGCGTTCGTAGCGGCTGCGGTCCATGTGGGTTAGCAGCAGGCTGAGCTGGCGCTCGCTGCCACCCAGCCCGAGCTGGCCGATCAGGTAGAGGAGTTTGAGTGGGAGGTTCAAGTTGGGAGTTTGCTCTGAGCGAAGTTGCAGGGTTGGGTATTGGGTAATTGGGTAATTGGGTAATTACATCCTGAGCGGAGGGCGGGCGAAGCTCGCTCGTAGTCGAAGGATGGGGGGTGGAGATAGGGATAGGGAGTGGGGATAGGGAGTGGGGATAGGGAGTGGGGATAGGGGTTGGGGA
>JALUWE010000143.1 GCA_027019845.1 Anaerolineales bacterium
CTGGGTGGTGTCCCAGACGGTGAGGCGCGCCGCGCGTTGGTCCCACTGCGCGACGATGCCGCGGTTTTCCATCGCGGCCGCGATGCCGCGGTCGTACACGAACTTGCGCCGGATGACCACGTCGGCCTGGGCGCGGGCCTGCTCGTAGTCGCCCTTTTGCTGGATGACGTGCGCGCCCACGTTGGAGTCCAGGTCTTCGTGTACCAGCGCGGGCGGGTCGTTGAAGGCCTGCTCCAGATCGACCACCGCGGGCAGGGATTCGTAGTTCACGTGTACCAGGGCGGCTGCGTCTTCGGCCACGTAGCGGCTGACCGCGACCACCGCGGCGACCGGCTCGCCGAGGAAGCGCACTTTCCCGCGCGCCAGCACAGGCTGGGTGCGCTCGTGGAACGTCAACCCCTCGATGGGGGGTGGGGGGACGAGCAGCGGCCCGGTGCGCCAGTAGTCGCCGAGATCGTCTGCCGAGTACACGGCTACCACGCCGGGGTGCTGCCGCGCGGCGGAGAGGTCGATGGCCTGGATGCGCGCGTGCGCGTAGGGGCTGCGCACGAAGGCCACGTGCAGCATCCCGGGCAGTTCCACGTCGTCCACGAACAGTGCCTGGCCGGTCAGCAGGCGGGGGTCTTCATTGCGTTTGATGCGTTGGCCGAAGAATTGGGTGGTCATGGTCTCTCCTGTTGCAGGTCGAAGGTCGAAGGCCGAAAGTTGGCCGACTCGTGACCTTCAACCTGCCAACCTGCTCACTTTCAATCGTTCAGTCTTCCGTAAAGGCTACGGCTCTGCAAAAGGCGGCCTCGCCGCCGACGAACTTCCAGGGGAACGCGCCCAGGATCAGGCGGCGGTTGTGCAGCGCGGGGTTGCCGATCTCGCCGCCCAGATTCTCGACGTGGAAGCAGTCGTGCGGGAAGAGGGCGTTGTGGGTAAGCTGGTAGGCTTCGGGGGGGAAGAGTTCGTCCACTTTGTCCGCGCCGAACTTCTCCTCCACCTGTTTGCGGACGCGCTGCCAGTGCTCCAGCCCGCCTTTGCCCAGAAAACGGCCAATCGGCAGGTTCATGGGGTGGTCGGTGGAGATCATGTCCACGCCCCACAGGTGGATTTTCTTGTCCAGCAGCCATTCGCAGATGCTGTGGTGCGGGCCGGGGTGGCGGTGGATGTATTTTTCCTCGTCGCCTTCGGGTTCCAGGAAGGAATAGCGGTGCCAGCCGGTGTGGATGAACAGGATGTCGCCTTCGCGGACCTCGGCTTTGGCTTCGATCATCTCCGGGGTGAAGATGTCCAGCTCGTCCAGCTCGTCGGACAGGTCTACGATCACGCCGGGGCCGTAGAGCCACTCCAGGGGCAGTTGTTCGATGGTCTTGCCGTTGGTGACGAAGTGCCGCGGCGCGTCCAGGTGTGTGCCCATGTGGTTGGAGGTCTGGATGTACTGGGCGTTGACACCGTGTTCGGCCTTGCGCTTGAAGTATTTGACTTCAAACGGGGGGTAGAAGGGCCAGAAGGAACAGTCTTGGTTGAGTCCTTGTGAGAGATCGTGGATTTTCATGGGTTGCTCCTGAGGTTGGGTATTGGATATTGGATATTGGGTAATTGGGTAATTGGGTAATTGGGTAATTGGGTGATTGGGTGATTGCATCCTGAGCGGAGGGCAAACGGAGTGAGCCTGTAGTCGAAGGATGGGTATTTGGGTATTGGGTATTTCGCTGCTCAATACTGATGAGATTTCGATGGATCGCTAGATTCAAGCCATGCCAGAGCGTCTTGCTCAAAGAGCAATGCCGGCAATTCATTCACAACATATTCTCCCCTCGTTTCTCCGATGCTGGATGGATTCTTTTTGTGTCTGTTTTGTTTGACGGTGGCGGCGAAAGCGTTCAATTGACGTGCCAGACCGCTTAAGCGATTTGCAAGTTGTTTCGTCTCCTTTGAGGGGATAAGACCCCGGGCTTGTGAGCGGTTTAACCAATACTTCGTTTCGAACAGACTCCCGCGCGCATAGTAGAGAAATGATAGCTTTTCCCCATAATGGTACCGTCCAAAGGCCTCAGCGATGTTGGCGCCTATCGAATCCGCCGATTTTGTGATCTGTTTTCCTACAACATCTCTCGCAAAAGCATCCCACTGCAAGACGATTTCCCAAATATCATCCGCGACTTCTGCCGCAGTTTGTAATACGCGCAAATCCTCTAATACCATTGCCACGATACACCTCCAATATCCAATATCCAGTATCCAATTACAAATATTTATCAGCAAACGCCACCAACGCCTCCTCAAAAATCTTCATCGGCGGGCGCACCAGGCCGGCGCCGATCTGCCCGACTCCGGCTTCTTTGTGCGCGATGCCGGTGTTGACCCGCGGGGGGATGCCCAGTTCGACCACTTTGCGGATGTCGATGCCGACCGGGGTGCCGCGGAAGTCGAGCACCGGGATGGTGAAGGCGGTGTGTTCCGCGACCGTGATCTCGTACATTTCCAGGGTGGCGTTGAGTGCGTCTTGCGGGGTGCCGCTGATGAAGGTGACGATGGCGGGCGCGGCGGCCATGGCGAACGCGCCGATGCCCGCGGTTTCGGTGATGGTGCTGTCACCGATGTCGCCGCTGGCGTCTTCGCTGGTGTAGCCGGGGAAATACAGACCGTCGGGCTGTTCGACCGGCGCGGTGAACCATTGGTCGCCCAGGCCGCTGACGCGGATGCCGAAATCCGTGCCGTTGCGCGCCATGACAGTGACTACGGTGCTGCCTTCCACGCCGTGGGCTGCGTCGGCCATGGCTTTGCACGCGGCCATGACCGGGTTGAGCACGCTGAGGGCGTTGGCGCCCAGGAATTCCAGCACCTTTGCTTCGGCCTGGTTGTCTTGGGCGACTGTGGCGATCAGCGGGGCCAGCAGGCGGGTGAAGATCAGCGAACCGGCTTTGTTGCGGTTGTGGCCTTCGTCGCCCATGTGCAGGGCCTCGGCCAGCAGGGCGCGGATGTCCAACCCGTCGCTTTGCGCCAGCGCGTCGGCCAGCAGCGGCCCCATCTCCTCGTTCATCCAGCGCAGCTTTTCGAGCACTTCGGGCGCGTACGCACCGTAGCGCAGCACTTTGCCGTAGCCCTCGTTCAGGTTGGAGAACGAGCGGTTGCCGTGGGTGACGTTTTCGAGTTGGTAGACCATCATCGAGGCGGAGGTCACGCCCGCCATCGGGCCGACGGTCTGGTGGTGGTGGCAGGGGGCGAATTCGATCTCCCCGGCCTCGATCATTTCGACGGCCTGTTTTTCGTCTTTTGCCAGCCCCTCGTACAGGATGGCGCCGATCACGGCCCCGCGCATCGGGCCGGACATGCGCTCCCACTCGATAGGTGGCCCGG
>JALUWE010000144.1 GCA_027019845.1 Anaerolineales bacterium
AGCGCTTCACCCGCTTCCTGAAGCCAAAAATCGGCTCGCTTATTGATTTGTCAAGGTGCTCAGCCTGCCCCGCAAGGGTCAGGGCACGACCCTTGTTGTCTAAAGTCCAATGTATTATTTTGTCCAAAATTTTCCCAGGTACAAATGTCACGTGATCTATGGCAAACCAATAGACCATCCAGACGTTTTGGATTTCATTGGTCGTGTGAAAGGCGGTTTTGGCATCCACCTTCTGGCGGCAGTCAAATGGGTGGAAAGTGGACGCAGCGAGGTTGTGCGTTATGAAGATTTGCACGCTGACGCTCATGAAAGCCTGAGAAAGCTTAGCCAGGCCATCCAGCCGGTAGACGGGGAATCGATCCGGCAGGCGATTCAGGTTTGCAGCGTGCAAAACATGCGCAAGAAGAGTAACACGCTAAAGCGTCACATCCGTAAAGCCACCGTGGGAGATTGGCGCAATCACCTGACGGAGGCGCATCTGGATGTCTTTCGCGTTCACGCAGACATGATTGAGCGGATCGGGTATCCGGTCGAGTAACCCCAGCAGATGAGCAGCACAAATATTCCGATTTACGACTCCGCACAACGCGTCCATCCCGCTCTCGAAGAGTTACGGGAATCCATCCGTTACCGGTACCTGATTCGTCAAATCGTGCGCCGGGACATTTTGACGCGCTACAAGCGATCTGTCTTGGGCGTAGCCTGGAGTATGCTCAACCCGTTGGGGATGATGGTGGTGATGACGGTTGTGTTCTCGACTGTGTTTGGCCGGGATGAGAGCTATCCGGCCTACCTGTTGAGCGGCCTGCTGGCCTGGAACTTCATGGCCGAGGCCACGACGTCCATCATGCGCAATCTGGTCTGGGGAAGCAGCTTGTTACAACGCATTTATGTGCCGCGCACCGCGTTTGCCATCTCTTCTATCGGCACCGGCCTGGTTAATCTGGCGTTGTCCGTCATTCCGCTGGTGCTGGTGATGTTGGTGGTGGGGGTGCCTATCCGGCTGAGCATTTTGTTCACGCCGATCGCTGCTCTGTTGTTGACCGCGTTTTCGTTGGGGCTGGGGTTGTTGCTCTCGGTATTTGCTATGTATTTTCCGGACGTTTCAGAAATGTATAAAGTTGCGTTGCGCGCCTGGATGTACCTGACTCCAATCATCTACGGTGAGGAGTTGCTGGCAAACGGCGGCGCCAAGTGGCTGTTGGTGGTCAACCCGATGCGTTATCTTGTGAACATCTTTCGGATACCGATTCGCGAAGGCCGCATACCTGTGTGGGAGGAGTTCTGGCCTGCGGCGTTGATCGCGGGGGTAATGTTGGCGGTTGGATGGTTGGTCTTCACCAGACAAGCTGATGAGTTTGCCTACCGTGTCTGATTCCCTGTCGCTCATTTCCCCAAAGCGGCTCGATGAGGCGTGGGGAGAAGAGGTCATTCGCTTCGAGAACCTGTCGGTACGTTTTCGAGTGCCTGCCGAACGTATGCGCACGTTCAAAGAATTCGCGATCCGTCGCGTCCAGGGCAAGGTCTCGTTTCGGGAGCACTGGGCGCTCAGAGATGTTAATTTGAGCATCCGGGCAGGAGAGGTGTTTGGCCTAGTGGGACACAACGGTGCGGGCAAGAGCACCTTGTTGAAGGTGGTGGCCCGCATTTTGAAGCCGACCACAGGGCGGGTGTGGGTCAAAGGACGGGTTGCGCCGCTGTTGGGGGTGGGGGCTGGGTTTCATCCGGAGCTGACCGGGCGGGAGAACGTGTTTCTCAATGGCACGTTATTGGGTTTCAGCCAACAGGAGATGGAGGAAAAATTCGAGCAGATCGTAGCTTTTGCCGGGTTGGAAAAATTCATCGATGCACCGCTGCGCACCTATTCGTCTGGGATGCGTGCCCGACTGGGGTTTGCGGTGGCTACCGATACCCAACCCGATATTTTGTTGGTCGACGAAGTGCTGGCTGTGGGAGATGTCGCCTTTCGCGAGAAAAGCACGGCGCGCATGAACGAATTCATCGAACGCGGTACAACGATTCTTTTGGTCTCACACAGCATGAATACGATTTTGTCGATCTGTCATCGAGTAGCCTGGATCCATCAGGGACGCGTGCACATGGTGGGAGAAACCGAGCAGGTGGTGGCTGCCTATCAGGCGAACAGAGACAATGCAAGATGAGCGAACTGTATGATGCCTATTATTTCGCCCACGGGTGCGGGCGTGAATATAAGCGGGACGCGCACTGGTTAGGGTTCTTCGACAAGATTGCCGCCCGTATTACCAGTGACATTGCGCCGAAAACTGTGTTGGACGCCGGCTGCGCGATGGGATTCCTGGTAGAGACGCTGCGGAAACGCGGGGTGGAGGCCTGGGGAGTAGACATTTCGGACTATGCCATCCAGAACGTCCACCCGGACATCCAGCCGTATTGCTGGGTGGGGTCGGTTACGGAGCCTTTTCCGCGAAAATATGACTTGATCGTCACCATCGAAGTGTTGGAACACCTGCCACGGCTGGAATCTGAGCAAGCCCTGGCTAACCTATGCCAACACACCGATGATGTGCTGTTTTCCTCCACACCGCTTGACTACAAAGAGGCCACCCACTTCAACGTGCAACCGGTCGAATATTGGGCTGAGTTGTTCGCGCGCCAGGGGTTCTTCCGCGATGTGGACTTCGACGCATCGTTCATCACGCCGTGGGCGGCACGTTTCGTGCGCAAGAAGTGGCCGCTCACCCGCGCGGTGCGAGATTACGAGCGTAAATTCTGGCTGCTCTGGAAAGAAAATGTAGAGACACGCCAACAACTGGTGGCAGACCAACACCACTTGAAAAATTTGCACCAGGAGGCCAAACAGCTTCGGGCGCGCACGCAACATTTGCAACAGCATATTCTCGAACTCCAACAAGAAGTGCGGCATTGGCGGGCTTACTGGGCGGATATGGAGCAGAGCACTGGCTGGCAGTTGTTGCACAAAACTCGCCTATGGCAAATGCGCTATGCCCCGCCAGGCAGCCGCCGGGCGGCCGTGCTGCGCTCTATGCTGCGCGCGGCGCGTGTGCTGCTGCAGGAGGGGCCGCTGGCATTTGTCCGCCGCGGTTTCAAAAAAGCAAAACGCACGACAAAAGCCCGCCTCGATATCGAGCGACTCAATGCGCAGGCGTATCAGGAATGGCTGGCAAGACACACCTTGAGCGAGCAGGAGCTTGCCCGGCAACGTGAAGATGCTCAGGCCCTCAACTACCGGCCTTTGGTCAGCGTGGTGACACCGGTGTACAATCCGCCACCGGATATTCTGCGCCAGACAATCGATTCGGTTCTCGCGCAAACATACGACAATTGGGAGCTATGTCTGGTAAATGGCAGCCCGGATGCAACCGAGGTGAGAGCCGTTCTGGACGAATACGCGCAGCAGGATGCCCGTGTTCGGGTAACACATTTGCCAGAAAACCTGGGCATTGCCGGCAACACCAACGTGGCGCTGGAGATGGCGCGCGGGGAGTTCGTTCAATTCCTGGACCATGACGACATGCTGGCTCCCAACGCATTGTATGAAGCTGTGCGCCGGCTCAACCAAAATCCCGCTACCGAGATCGTGTATTACGACGAAGATAAACTCTCCGAGGATGGCCGCCAACGCCGCGATCCATTCTTCAAGCCCGATTGGTCGCCCGAACTGCTCATTTCGGTCAATTACCTCACCCACGCCCTGATGCGCCGCTCGCTCGTTCTGGAGGCCGGAAAGTTGGACCCCGAGATGGACGGCACGCAGGATTGGGACCTGGTCTTACGCTGCATCGAGCGCACCGACAATATAGAGCATATCTCTACAGTGCTCTACCACTGGCGACAGGTACAAGGCTCAACCGCGGGAGAGTTCGGGGCCAAATCGTGGGTCTTCGAGCGGCAGCTACGCGCGGTTGCCAATCACTTGCGCCGTGTGGGTATCGATCAGGCTGCGACTTCGTTTGCCGCACCCGGCTATTTGCGCGCGATCTGGCCTGTCTCCGGCGCGAAAGTCTCGATCATCATTCCCACCCGAGAGAAAGTCGATTTGCTGCGCAAGTGCATCACCTCGATCACCGAAATTACCGATTACCCAGCCTATGAGTTCGTAGTGGTGGACAACGGTAGCGTTGAGCAACAGACTTTACGCTATTACGAGCAGTTGCGGCATAACTCACGCGTGCGCATGGTTGAGTATCTTGAGCATTTCAATTACTCGAAGGCCAACAATTTGGGTGCACAACACGCCAGCGGCGACATTTTCCTGTTCCTCAACAACGACATCGAGGCATTGGACGCAGATTGGTTGGAGGAAATGGTGCGTTGGGCCGAGCGCCCGGAGGTCGGCATTGTGGGCGCCAAACTGCTCTACCCGGACCGAACCGTGCAACACGCGGGGGTCGTCATTGGCATGGAGGGACACGCCAGCCACGTGTTCTGGGGCGCAACCGAAAGACAGGGCGGCCCCTTTGGCTCGGTGGATTGGTACCGCAACTACTCCGCGGTCACCGGAGCCTGTATGATGATGCGCCGAGAGGTGTTCGAACTATTAGGCGGTTTCGACGAAACGTACATCCTCGCGTTCAGCGATATTGAAATCTGCCTCCGGGCCATCAACAACGGCTACCGGGTGGTCTACACCCCTTACGCCCGCCTGATCCACCACGAGGGCAAATCGCGCGGCAACCACATCCCGAAGAACGACATTCAGGTGGGGGCTGAGCATTTCATCAGCTTTGTGGAAGTCGGCGACCCATACTTCAACCCCAACTTATCTTACACCAGTCGGATGCCGCTGATCGCGGGGTCCGATGAAGAGAATCGAGTCGCGCGCCTGCGCCGTATTGCCGAGCAGAAGCAGCCATAAGGAGATAACCCGTTTATAAGGGCTTTCCGTACCTTTCGCGGGGTGTCGGCAGGAGAAAATCGGATGATTCCTTATGTTTACATCCTCGGAATGCCCCACAGTGGATCAACGCTGCTCACTTTTTTGCTCAACGCGCATCCACAGCTCATTTCTGTTGGCGAAGTTGCATTGGTGGGCCGTATCCTCCCGGCTCGCTGGGCGGAAAGAAGAGGGCAATGCTCTTGCGGGCAATTGTTCTATCAATGCGATTTTTGGATTCGAGTGCTGGAAACAGCCGCGCATCGAGGCTTGCGCTTAGGCCATCCGGATTTTTTCCGCTTCTCCCAACGAGCTGAAAAAGATGCACAAAACGCCTTGCTCTATTTTGTCGAAAGTGTTCTTCAAGTAGGCGGAGCACAGATATTTATCGATAGCTCAAAATCCCCGGAGTACCTTGACGTTTTAGCCCGCAACGACGGCATCCAGCTCTATGTCTTGGATTTCTATCGCGATGGTCGTGCTCTTCTGTACGCTTGGCTGAAACACATCTCCCATCCGCTTGTCGATAAATGGTTTCCTAACTGGCGGCGTGCTCGTTTCCTTCGTTCTTGGATAACGAGGAAACTGGTAAACGGATGGGTCAGGAAAGAAAAAGAACGGCGAACAGCTCTACAGAAAGTGAATAGCAGGTATGTTTTTCGGCTAAAGTATGAAGATTTATGCAGCCAACCTGTGGAAACAATGCGCAGCGTTTTTCGCTTCTTGGGCGTCGATTCCAGTGTGGATGTAACCCAGGGATTCAAGTCCCAAGTAGAACATCACATCATTGGCAATCAAATGCGCTTGTCGCGACACGACCGCATACTTTTGGACCAGAAGTGGATTCAAGCGTTGCCAGCATACGCACTCGAGACGTTCGCAAAGGCCGGAGGAAGAGAGACCAATCTCTCGAACGGTTATGTGGAACAATAATGGGCATGGCTATCAGGAAACGTAAGCTCTTTGGCGTTTTGGATTTTCCAAAAGAAGACCAACCAGTTGCAAAGTCACTACAAGTGCGCGGCTGGGTACTGGCCTCGGATCCCGACGAGGTCGAAATTCGTATCGATCTCGATGGCCGCGCAATGACTGCTGAAATTTTTCGCACCCCGCGACCCGACGTTCACAAAGTTTACCCTGAATTCGAGCACTCTAACCCTCAACCTGGCTACATTGCCGTTCTCAATCTCGAAAGCGTTGCCCCCGGTAAGCATAAGCTTGTCTGCCGCGCGCATTTGTCTAAAAAGACCGCAGTTCTAGGACAGGCGCAAATCATCGTAACTCAGCAATCTGCAGAGGGCACTGCTCTGTCTTCACAAACCAGTGAAAATTATGCGCACGTCTCGGAGATGCTCGCGCCACAGGAACGCATTTTGCTGATGCACATTCCCAAGACCGCGGGAACTTCTCTGAACGCACATTTGGAACGCCGGTTTCCCGAGGGACGTTCGGCTGTGCATATTGAAAATTTAATTTTGGGCAAGACCTCGCGCCAGGTATCGGGGTTGGAGAACAAGTTCTTTCTTTCTGCGCATCTCAAGATCGACACTTTGAGAAAATTCGTAGATACCCGTAAGTATTTCAAAATTACGGTATTGCGCAATCCCATTCGTCAAACGTTATCGCACCTTGCATGGGTCAAAAAGCTGGGAGACCCGAAAAACCAGAGCGAATTCGAGCGACTTCCCGATTACCTGAAGAAAATCGTGGAGCGTATCAACAGCCTGGATTTTGTTGAATTCGTCGATACCATGACGCCCGCGGAGCACAATCTTTTCGATAACTGCCAGACTCGCTATCTCTTACCCTTTCATGGAGAGGTCGATCTCGTCGAGGCACATCTACATCGGGCGATTGTGAATTTGTCGAGTTTCGATCTAATCGGCCTGACCGAGCAATATGAACAAACCCTGCTACTACTCGCCTTTTTCATGGGCTGGGAGCCGCCGCAAAAAGTGGAGATGCTGAACGTCTCCGAAAAGAAATATTTCATCGATCTGGACGACGCGGATGAACAGGTGAGAGCACGCATTCAGCGGTTAACGCGTTTCGATCAATTATTGTACCGTCAGGGGCTGACCGTTTTCGAGAGGCAACTTCGTAACATGCTGAGCATCCTACGGGTTGAGTTGCCTGCCTGGGCGCAGGCTATTGCCGGCGATCCGGCGGGATTGAATACCAGCCAATTGATTCACGCGTTGACACTACGGGCCGGGATACATCGCCGCCCAAGTGATGAAAAATAGGTTATCATTGATTGCGAGCAGTTCCTGTTGTATGTATCACGATCCTTCGCGCTGAAGCACCGATGGGAGAGGTGCTTTCGTCGTCGACGACACCCAATTTACAATCAACGCTATGAAGACACACACCTTATCTGTTTTAGCCCTATTTTTGCTGGCTGTCATCGTATACTCGAAACCTCCCACAACATCTGCTTCGCCAACCGCTACACTAACCCTGGGTGCCACTGTCATTAGTGAAGGGGACGACTTTGCCACACGTGTGTTGGGAATTCCCTGGGATATGAACGGCAATCCCTACCCTGATTTTCCCACTACCCTCAAAAATGTGGATCGCAACACCTTTTCGGTCTCCAACGGCTTTTGGAATATGACAGCAACCAACAACGACGCACGCATCTGGCTGCTGTGGACCGGCATTCAGAATACTCAGAAAGTGTTGCGAATGGGCGACCGATTTCCAATCGATGCCAGCAAATATAAACTGCTTTCGTTTTATATGTGCTCAAGCGCCGATAGCTTTGCCAATGTATATTGGTTCTATGATCGCTCCCCACATGATGATCCTGCCAACGGCATCTCCAATTTTCTCAACGTCGAGGCTGGTTGTAAACTGTATGTGCTGGAGTTGACACAGGGTGCCTCGGTCAACTCCTGGAGCGGAAACGTGCTGGGACTCCGTCTGGACCCCGTAAATTCGGCTATCTCTTTCCAGATTAAGTGGGTGCGCCTCACCACGGCAGATACCACCAATGTGGTTCCGCTTTCGTGGTCGGGAGCACCAGGTGGCACTTTGGACTTTTACATTAGCCCTACCGGATGCGGTGCCAACGATGGCATTCTGATCGGATCGGTAGACAACGCTCCTTCTAGCGGCACGTTCAACTGGGGAAGCGCGTTGCAGCCCAATCCATCCCCGGATACGCCTTTTCCCTTGCCCGAGTCCCTCGAACCAGGCCAATACTATGTTTACATGTTAGACACCGCCACCGGTGCAGTTACCTGTGCCAATTCCCAATTGGAAATCCGCCAGGCACCCATCCTCGTGTTTCACAAACCCAGCTTCTACAGCGGCCCAGACTATGCCAGCCAGGTAGTAGGAGACCCATGGGGGATGAGCAATGCACAGGATGTTCAAAAGGCCTCCAATTTCAGCTCGCTGTCCTTTAACAATGGCATTTTGCAGGGTGTCACCTCATCCAACGATCCGCAAATCGTCCTGCGCGTTACCCAACCTATCGATACGAGCAAGTATAAGTACGCCACCTTCAACTTTCGTGTGGACGGCACACAAAACGTCGGCCAGGGATGGGTGCAGCGTTTTATTTGGTGGTACCAAGGCCCCACCATCGATGCAGTCATCACCGAAGACATGATCATTTACGAAGGATGGCATCGTTATACTGTGGATTTGAGCACCGCTTTCCTGGAAAATGGAAGCTGGAGCGGTTTTCCAACCACATTGCGCTTCGACCCTGCCGAACCCGTTCCCCCCCTCAACCTGACCATATACCTCGATTACCTCACCCTTACCGGCGACGAGATTATCACCTCTGGCGACCTGTTCGAGATCGTCTACGAAACCGAACCCGCGCAGGGCGTGACTGTCACCCTCTACTACGACACCGATACCAACCCCGACAACGGGCGCACGCTCATCCCCCCTCTTCCCCAGCAGCCTTCTGTAGGGCCGTTTCTGCTTTACCTGCCCGTCATCAAGAGCATTTCCGCCTTCGCGAGCGAAATCGGCTTACCCTCCGGCGAGCGCGCTTACTGGGACACCACCGGTGTCCCCGCGGGAACGTACTACATCTCGGCAGACGTGAGTGACGGCGTGACGACTACCACCTGGTACAGTGAATTGCCGGTCATCATCATCGATTGATGCCCCTTCCCTCTGTACACATTGTGATCGTCAACTGGAATGCAGGCGAGCAGCTGCGTGCCTGCTTGCACTCCCTCGCGACTGCCAGCCGCACGGCCTACACACTCACAACCATCACCGTGGTGGACAACGCCTCCCACGACCGCTCCACAACAGGACTGGATGATCTCGGTCTGCCCCTACAAATCATCCATAACCCCGACAACCGCGGCTTTGGCACAGCCTGCAACCAAGGCGCCGAACACAGCCAGAGTGATTACCTGCTATTCCTCAACCCAGATGTACGCGTCGAGAAAGACACCCTTGATCAACTGCTGGCCTGCGCCGCTCGCGCCAAAAACCAAAAAACGGGCATCTTTGGCCCCCAACTGGTAGGACATGATGGGCAAATCCAGCGCCTGTGTGCCCGTTTTCCCACACCGGCCCGCCTTCTTCCCCAGTTGCTCGGTCTCGACCGGAGTTTTCCGCGCTGTTTTCCCGGCCACTTCATGCACGAATGGGACCACCGCCATACCCGGCTGGTGGAGCAAGTCCCCGGCGGCTTTCTACTCATCCGCCGTAGCCTGTTCCACCAATTGGGCGGGTTCGATACACGCTTCTTCATGTACTTCGAAGACGTAGATTTGGCCTACCGCGCCCGCCAGGCCGGGTGGTACACCCTGTTCTGCGCAACATCGCGTGCTATCCATGCCAAAGGCGGCACGACCGGTCAGATCAGAGCTTTGCGCCTGTTCTACTTTCTGCGCAGCCGCGTGCTCTATATACACAAACATTTTGGAAAATGCGCCGGCACTGCCACCCTGCTCGCCACCCTGCTGATCGAACCCCTGCCCCGGCTGGCCGCCAGCCTCCTGCGCCGCTCCGGCCACGACACACGCCACACCCTGCGCGCCTACCTCATGCTCTGGCGCACCGCGGGAGCACTCGTAGGAACTCGTAGGAACTCGTAGGAACTCACTTCCGCGTCCCCCTCATTCGCCATTCAAAATTCACCATTCGCAATTAATGCACCTTCTCCTCCTCACCCGTTATGCGCGTCTCGGATCGTCCAGCCGAATACGCTTCTACCAATACCTGCCCTACCTCGAATCACACGGCATCCAGGTCACATCCGCCCCGCTGCTCGACGACCGCTACATCCGCAATCTGTACACCAACCGGCCTCAAAACCCGCTCGCTATTCTGCGCGCCTATGTACAGCGGCTGGCCGCCTTGCTGCATAGCCGCGCCTTCGACCTGATCTGGCTGGAAAAAGAGGCCCTGCCCTGGGTGCCCGCGCTGGGGGAGGCACTGGCTACTCACTTCGCCCCATCCTGCGTGGTGGACTACGACGACGCGGCCTTTCACCGTTACGACCAACACCGCAACCCCTTCGTACGCGCCTTGCTGGGAGGCAAGATCGACGCGGTCATGCGCCGCGCCGCGCTGGTGGTGGCCGGGAACGACTACCTGGCCGCCCGCGCCCGGCAGGCCGGCGCGGCGCGCCTCGAAATCATCCCCAGCGTGGTGGACGCCGACCGCTACCGGCCCGCACCGCCGCGCCCACCGGCGGGATTCAACATCGGCTGGATCGGCGCGCCGGTCACCGCCCCCTACCTGCGACTCATCCAACCCGCGCTGGCGACCCTCTGCCAGCGATCAGACACCCGCCTGACCCTGGTGGGTGCAGGCCGCCTCGCAATGGAGGGCGTCCCACTCGAGAGCCGCCCCTGGCGCGAAGCCACCGAGGTCAACGAATTACAACAATTCGACGTCGGCATCATGCCCTTGCCCGACGAACCCTTTGAGCGCGGCAAATGCGGCTACAAACTGATCCAATACATGGCCTGCGGCCTGCCCGTGGTCGCCTCCCCGGTCGGGGTCAACCGCCAGATTGTGGAACACGGCGTCAACGGCTTTCTGGCGAACACCCCGGACGAATGGGTCGCGGCCCTGTCCGCGCTGCGCGACGATCCGGCCCTGCGTCGTCAGATGGGCGCGGCCGGACGCGCCAAAGTCGAAACCCAATACAGCCTGCAAGTCACCGCGCCCAGGCTGCGGGCGTTGTTGTTAGCCACCAGCAATTAGAAACATGAAAATCATCCTCTCCTCCAACACCGAGTGGTACCTCTACAACTTCCGCCGCGCGCTGGGGCAGTTCCTCATGCAGCGCGGCTGGGAAGTGGTCATGGTCTCACCGCCAGGGCCGTATGCCGAAAAACTGCGCGGCATGGGCTTCCGCTGGTTACAGTGGGATTTGGGGCGCAAGACCCTGACCCCCTGGACAGAACTCTCCGCCTTGCGCCAGCTTACCCGGATTTATCGCCGCGAGCACCCCCACATCGTTCACCACCATACCATCAAGCCGGCGCTGTACGGCTCCCTGGCGGCCCGCGCGGCCCGGGTGCCGGGCATTGTCAGCTCCATCACCGGCCGCGGCTATCTCTTTCTGGGCAACCACCCTGGCGTGCGCGCCTTGCGTTGGGCGGTCAGGTGGCTATACCGCTATGCCTTCGCGGCGGAGAACTGTGTCGCTATCTTCGAGAACCCTAACGACCGGGACTATTTCATCCAAAAGCGGATGATTCCCGCCGCGCGGGCCGTACTCATCCCCGGGGTAGGGGTCGATGCCGAAAAGTTTGCCCCCACGCCACAGCCGGACGGCGTCCCCATCGTCATACACGCCTCCCGTATGTTGTGGGACAAAGGCGTGGGCGTACTCGTCGATGCTGCTCGTCTCTTGCACCAGCGGGGTGTGCGGGTGCGTGTAGCCCTGGTAGGCCGTCCCGACCCCGGCAACCCGGCCAGCATTCCCGCAGAAACGCTGCGCGCCTGGCACGAAGAGGGGGTGATCGAATACTGGGAGTTTCGCGATGACATGCCTGCCGTCTACGCCCAGGCTGCCATCGTCACCCTCCCCAGCATGTATGCCGAAGGCATCCCAACCGTGTTACTGGAAGCTGCCGCGTGCGCGCGCCCCATCGTGACCACCACCATGCCCGGCTGCCGCGATTTCATCACCGAGGGGTATAATGGGCTTTTGGTGCCCCCCAACGACCCGGCTGCGCTGGCGGACGCGCTCGAAAAACTGATCCGCAGCCCGGAATTGCGCGCTCGCATGGGCGCGGCTGGCCGCCAGCGGGTGTTGGAAAAATACACCAATAACCTGGTCAACACCGCCACCCTGGCGGTTTACCGTCAACTCGTTGAGATTGAATGACACTACTCACCTTCCGGGTGATCTTTCTGGCTGCCGCGCTCTCCCTGGCGTTGTCCCCACCCTTGATCTGGCTGACCCGCCGCGCCGGGTTCGTAGACGTGCCCGGCAGCGCGGCCCACAAAACCCATGCCCGCCCGGTCCCGCTCGCCGGGGGTTGGGTGATCGTGATCATCACCCTGGCCTTGAGTTATGGCATGGCCTCCCTACGGGTCTCGCCTGTGTGGGAGATTTTGCTGCCCTCCCTGATCGTGTTCGTTTTTGGCCTGTGGGACGACCTCAAAGGCGCCTCCGCACCACTCAAACTGACCGGGCAGATCATCGCGGCTGTGATCGTGATCGCCAACGGCGTACACGTCCGGCTGCTCGAGCCGCAGTACAACTGGATTAACTGGGGGCTGAGCCTTTTGTGGATCGTGGGCATCACCAACGCCTTCAACTTCGTGGACAGCTTCGACGGCCTGGCCGCGGGGCTGGCCGGGTCGTCGGCTGCCTTTTTCATGCTGGCGACTTTCGATTCCGGCCAACTGCACCTTTCCCTGTTCAGTGCGGTGCTGTTGGGAGTCTGTCTGGGGGCCTATTTTTTCAACGTGACACCGGCGCACAGCTTTTTGGGCGATTCGGGGTCGCAGTGGTTGGGCTTCTCGCTGGCTGCGCTGGCAATTGCCTATAATCCTCAGGGTTTTCTGCGCACCCAATCCTGGTTCGTGCCGGTTTTGCTGCTGGGCGTGCCCATTTTCGACGCCAGCCTGGTGGTCATCTCCCGGCTGCGTCGTGGCCGTCCGGTGTACAAGGCCGGGATCGATCACACCTACCATCGCCTGGTGGCCTTTGGGATGAGCACCTCCCGCGCGGTGCTGCTCATGCACGTGACAGCGCTCATGCTCGGTTTCCTGGCCTTCATCACCATTTCCATGCCCCCGATCTGGGCCAACGCGGTGTACGGCCTGTGTGTGCTCGGCTGGGCCGGCGCGCTGGCTTTCTTCGACGACAAAAAACGATGGCCGTAGAATTCTCTCCTGCACAGGCCTTGCGCCATACCCTCCAGTATTGGTGGATCGTCACCGTGTTGACTATCATGGGCGGGGTGGGTGGCTGGCTCTATCACCGCTCGCGCCCGCCGGTATACCAGACGATGATCGAATTCACTGTTAGCGTGGACTACACCCAGACCGGCGCATTACCCGAGCGGGATGTGGATTACATCCTGGGTACAGTGGGCGCCTTCCTGGGTTCTATCCACATGAAGGAAGCGGTCGTCGAGGCGGCCCGGGCCCAGGGTGTCGATCTCGACCTGCCCACCCTGCGCAAAATCTCGACCCTGGAGCGCCGCCAGACCCGCTGGCAGATTTACATCCGTCACACCGACCCCCAAACCGCGCTGCAGATCGCCAACCTGTGGGGTGAGATCGCCTACGACGCGCTGCTGAACGCCCGCCAGCACGCCATCCAGGCGCAAACTATACAGAAGCGGCTTGACGCACTGGCGGGCTGCGTGGCCTATCCCGCACCGGACAGCCCGCAGGAGCAAACCTGCTCCTTTCTCTCCGCGGTGGAATTCCAGGGGGAGGTGAACGTGCTCACCCGGGCGATGGAAAGCGAATTGCAGGCCAGCGGTGGCATTTTTCCCAATTTGCGGTTCGACTTTTCGCAGCGTGCTGTGCTGCCTACGGAACCGGTGGCGTTCGGGCGCGGTACGCTGGTCTTCTGGGGAGCGGTGATCGGGTTCGTGGTGGGGGGCTGGGTCGTAAGCTGGCTCTCTATCAGGAGGCCGCGTGATTGACCGGCTGGCCGGCCTGATCCGGCGCACTTACCTCCCTGCCTGGGCCTTGATGGTGCTGCTCTTCCCGATCACCAGCCTGCCCCTGCTGGCAAAACTGGTACGCACAAACACCATCGCCGCGCCGGCTGCGCTCCTGGCCTTGTGGCTGCTGATTGCCTGGCTTATCCCCTATCTGGTGCGCGGGGGAATGCTGCCTGGTCAGGTGCTGCCCTTTTTTGGCATCCTGGCTGTACAAATTCTCGCCTCGGCCCGGTCTTTCTTCCTTGAAATTCCTCCCTTCAGGGGAGCTTCCCCTCTGGCAGAAATGGGGGACGCGTTCGTCACCCTGATCGTAGGCAGCGCGTTCTATTTATTGGCCGCAACCTGGCCGCGCGATTCGATCCGGCTGCACAAAACCCTGCAATGGATCAACCTGAGCGGCCTGATCCTGGTGCTGTGGTCGCTGGTGCAGGCCGTTTACGTGGTTTTTTTTCAGGGGCAATACCCCGATTGGCTGCTCTTGTTGCAATCCTGGTTTTCTACCCGCAAATTGTTTCCCAACCGCGTCTCGGGTCTGGCGTTTGAACCCTCCTGGCTGGCGCACCAGTTGAACATGGTCTACCTGCCATACTGGTTGGCGGCTACTCTGCGCGGCTTTTCGGTGCATGGGCGGCGGCTGTGGCGGTTTTCGGCTGAAAACCTGTTGCTGGCCGGAGGAGGGGGCGTGTTGCTCTTGTCCTTCTCGCGGGTAGGATGGCTGGCTTTCCTGCTGATCCTGACCGTGGTATTGATAACGTGGAACTTGAACCTTGCACAACGAGTATCGCGGTGGGCAT
>JALUWE010000145.1 GCA_027019845.1 Anaerolineales bacterium
GCTCTCTCGCATGACTCGCAAGGGCTGGATCAAGCCCAAAAAATTCGGGCGTCGCAGCCAATATGCGCTCACCAGCCGCGGCCGCGCCCTGCTGGAAAGCGGACAGCGGCGGATTTTCGAACCCTCGCTCACCGATTGGGACAACACCTGGCACATTCTGGTCTATTCCCTGCCGGAAAAAAAGCGGCGCACCCGGCACGTATTGCGCAAACAATTGACCTGGCTGGGGTTTGGCCGGCTGGCTCCCGGAACATGGATTTCCCCGCATGGCCGCCGCGCAGAGCTGCGCAGCATGTTCAAAGAATTGGAGATCGAAAATTTCGTCGAGCTGTTCTCCGGCGTGCATTACGGCCCCTCCACTGCCAAAGAACTGATACAGCGATGCTGGGACCTGACAGAATTAGAAAACCAGTACAAAGATTTCGTCACCCGTTACCAACCCATCTACGAGAAACACCGGCAACAAATCGAAAACAATCAGTGTCCAGCCGCCGCGGAGTGCTTTACCAAACGCTTCTGGCTCACCCACGAATTCCAGTCCATGCCACTCAAAGACCCGAACCTGCCTGCCGTGCTGCTCCAACCGGATTGGATAGGCTTCATCGCCCGCAATCTGGTGGATGAGTACCGCAAGCTATTGAAACCGTTTGCCTTCCAGTATGTCAGAGAAGCGATGAATGTCGACGGCGTACCACAGGGATAGGGCAAGGGATAGGGCAAGGGATAGGGATAGGGATAGGGATAGGGAAGAGAGATAGGGAAGAGAGATAGCGAACTACGCAACCGACCAACCATCAACCAACCACTAACCAAAAAAGGATAGCAATATGCCCCTCGATTGGCTACCTCGTGATTTTGACATCAAAGACCATGACATGGGCGGGGACGAGTTCCTCGGAACCGAACCCCCCGGCGTGATTTACGAAAAAAAGCCCGTGCTGGACCCCGACGGCAACCCCGTCGAAGGGTTGTTTTCCGCCTGGGTCTGGCTCAACAACCCCCGGCAATACAACTCCTACACCACCAAAATGGTCAAAGGCGTGATCACCGCCATGCGCAAGGCCTCGATGGACCGCAGCGTGGTCGCCATCGTGTTCACCGGTGTGGGCGACCGCGCCTTCTGCACCGGCGGCAACACCAAAGAGTACGCCGAATACTACAGCCGCAAACCCACCGAATACGCCCTGTACATGGACCTGTTCAACGCCATGGTAGACAGCATCCTGAACGCCAAAAAACCGGTCATCTGCCGGGTGAACGGGATGCGCGTCGCCGGCGGGCAGGAGATCGGCGGCGCGTGCGACCTGGCCATCGCCTCCGACCTGGCCGTCTTCGGACAGGCCGGGCCCAAACACGGCTCCGCACCCGTGGGCGGCTCCACCGACTTCCTGCCCTGGTACCTGGGCATCGAAGACGCCATGTGGAACTGCATCTCCTGCGAGCTATGGAGCGCGTACAAAATGCACCGCAAAGGCTACGTCAGCAAAGTGGTGCCGGTGCTCAAGAAAGACGGCCAATGGCTGCGCAACCCCACCGTGATCACCGAAGAGTACGTCCGCGACGGCGAAATCGTGTACGGCGAGATGAAAACCGGCGAGGCCTACCAGCAAGGCAAAGCCCTGATCAAGGAAGCCACTGTGGATTTCGAGCTGCTCGACAAAGCCGTCCACGAAATGGTCTGGAAATTCACCAACCTGTTCCCCCACTGCCTGCAAATGTCCATCGACGGCATCCGCGCCAAAAAGAAGTTTTTCTGGGATGCCTCCAAAGACTACTACCGCCACTGGCTGGCGGCCAACATGGGCAACGAAGCCTTCCTGGGCTTCACCGCCTTCAACAACCGCAAACGGACCGGCAAAGAC
The DNA here is from genome assembly GCA_027019845.1 of Anaerolineales bacterium. Taxonomy (GTDB): domain Bacteria; phylum Chloroflexota; class Anaerolineae; order Anaerolineales; family JABWBV01; genus JALUWE01. Next base: position 1,863 of record JALUWE010000145.1, read on the forward strand.
ACCATCGATTTCATCCGCTACCGCCAGCTGCTGGCCGAAGGCCGCCAGGTGGACGAAGACCTGTTCGCCGAGGTGCTGCCCGCGCCCAAAAAGGAATAGCGCGCATGTCTGCTGAGCAATTCATCTCCGCCGAAGTGCAGGACGGGGTCGCCACCCTGACCCTCGACCGCCCGCCGGTCAACGTGATCCACATCCCCATGCTGGAGCAGTTGGAGCGCACCCTGGCAGGGTTGGCCGGAGACCGGCAGGTGCGCACCCTGATCGTGCGCGCCGCGGGCAAACTGTTCTCCGCCGGGGTGGACGTGGCCGATCACACCGCGGACAAAGTCGGGGACATGATCCCGCTGTTCGACCGGGTGTGCCGCGCCCTGGCGGGGTTCCCGGTCCCGACCATCGCCGCGGTCCACGGACACGCGTTGGGCGGCGGCTGCGAGCTGGTCATCTGCTGCGACCTGGCCTACATGGCCGAAGACGCCAAAATCGGCCAGCCCGAAATCCAACTGGCGGTGTTCGCACCCGTGGCCGCGCTGCGCCTGCCCTACCTGAGCGGGTATCGCGCCGCGGCCGACCTTATGTTCACCGGGCGCACGCTCACCGCGGCCGAAGCCCTCCAGACCGGGCTGGTCAACGCAGTCGTCCCCGCTGCCCAGGTGATGCCCGCGGCCCGGGAAAAAGCCCAACAAATCGCCGCCCACAGCCGGGCAGCCATGACCCTGCTCAAAAAAGCCCTGCTGCACGGCTACCGCGACTGGGCTGAAAACCTCCCGCTCGTCGAACGCCTGTACCTGGACGAACTGATGCGCACCCACGACGTCAACGAAGGTTTGCAGGCCTTCATGCAGAAACGCAAGCCGGTTTGGAGGCATGAGTGACCGCCCGCCCTCTTGCCGCTCACGCCATCGTTTGAGACCTCACAGGTCTACTACCACACGATGCAGGAAGATTTTACCCAAAATAGATTGCATCCGGGCATCTCCATGCGCTTTGAGACCTGTGAGGTCTGGGTGCGACTTTTCAAGTGCGCAAGTCCTATCAATGACAGAAGAGCGTGCGTCATTCTGAGCGACAGCGAAGAATCTCAACGAACATGTGGG
>JALUWE010000146.1 GCA_027019845.1 Anaerolineales bacterium
CTGTTCGGTGAAGCCGCCCTGGCAACCACACAGTCAATCGGAGAAGGAATGCTGGCCCTGCTTGAGCAGGATATGGGGCTGGAAATAGCAGGCGAAGACCCTCAAAACATCCTTACGGAGATCGGACGCCTTTTTGTCGACGAATTCGGCATCGCCAGCCGTTTTGACATCACCCAAACCGGCAGCAATATCGACTTCACCGTGGAACACTGCGTGTTGCTCCATGTGGAACGAGACTTGATCACAGCTGGCATCAAACCTTTTGTCTGTCCCTACCTTAATATCTCCGCAGCCGCACTGCGCAAAAACACGGGCCAAAAAACTCGCATCAGCAAATTTGATGTCGACCCCGACCAGCACCGCTGCCGGTTGCAATTCCAAATGCTTCAGAAAAAGTGACCCCCTCGAAGACAACTACCGAATTGTGACAACATCTAAAATTCTCGTCGTCGATGACTCGCGGGAAATCTGCCGGTTCCTGAAACACACCTTGCTAGAACCAGCAGGTTACCAGGTATTGATAGCAAACAATGGCACAAGAGCCATCCACATCGCGAGACAGCATCAGCCTCATCTGATACTGCTCGATATCAACCTGCCAGACATTTCCGGAATTGAGGTATTACAACGCCTGAAAAGCAACGGCCACACCGCCCCCGTGATCATGATTACCTCACATACCGATCCCGCCACCATTCTCCAGGCATTCCGGCTGGGCGCCAAAGACTACCTGTCAAAGCCTTTCGCGCCCGACGATGCGTTGGCAGCCATCGACAAAGCGTTATCCGCAGCGCGCTGGCAGCGCGAGCGAGAACAAATGACCATTGCCCTGGCCAGAGCAAACCATAAGCTGAAAGAACAAATCAAAGTTTGGGAAGCGCTCGATAAAATCGGTCGGGCCATCACTGCCACGTTGAACGAAAAAGACGCACAACGCCGGCTGATGCAGGGAATCAACCAGATCATGCGCGTAGAAGCCGGTTCGTTATTCCTGGTGGACGCGCGAACCGGCGATTTGGTGTTAAAGGTATCTCTGCGCGGCAAATTAGAGAACAACAAAGAAATCCGTTTATCCCCAGGACAAGGGGTTGCCGGCTGGGTTCTGCAACACAAACAACCCGTGCTGATATCCGACGCATACAAAGACAAGCGATTCTTCCCAGGTGTGGACCAACGCCATACCGGTTTCTTGACCCGTTCCATTCTTGCTGTCCCCCTAATTGTGCACAATAAAGCCGTAGGAGTAATCCAGGTGCTCAACCCAATCGGCGGGAAGAGACACTTCGATGCTTCCGATCTTCACATCCTTGAGACATTGGCATCATCGGTAGCCGTAGCGGTAGAGAATGCCCGCTTGTACGAGCGCATGCGCACCGCCATCACGATTGATACGCTAAGAAAGACGGTCACCACACTATCTCACCACATTAATAACTCGCTCACTGTGATAATCATGCTTTCCAAGTTCCTCCAGGACAAGGCAGAGAGCCTTCCGGATAGCACGGAAGCCCGTTGGCTAACGAAATCGACCGATGTGCTCCAGCAAGAAACCAGCCGCATCGTAGAGGTCCTGAACGTATTGAATCAAGTGACCAACATCAGGGAAACAAATTATCTCGGCGACGAGAAAATGATCGATATTGACGCAGAACTGGCAAAAGGATTGTCGCACCGTCTACTTCATCAAACAGATGGGTAGCAATTTGCAGAAAATGTAGCGAACGTGCGTTCAGGATAAGGGGCATCCCGGTGTAAACCGGTGGTATTTCCCAAGACCACGGTCAGGAATGTGCCGTGGTCTCATCGCGTTCGTGGTCATCGGCAGCGGGCTGCGGATGTTGCAGGAGTAGGTTGTGACATTTGTCCCATCGAGTATGTGACAAATGTCACTTTGTCTTCTAGGGAGTTTCCATGATACTGATCGCAACCTTGACTAAATGGGTCAATAAAGTCCATGTTCCAAATCAGCCGTCGCGCCGATTACGCGGTCCGTATCATGATCGAACTGGGGCGAAAGCAAGAGAGGGGATACCTCTCCACCCGCGAAATAGCCCGGCGAACGGCTGTGTCCAAATCCTTCCTCCACAAAATTGCAGCCGATCTGGTTAGAGCAAACCTGGTACAAACAGTTGCGGGGCCAAAAGGCGGCATCAAACTGGCCCGCCCAACATCTGAAATCAATTTACAGCACATTTTGGAAGCCATCGAAGGCCCCATTGTCCTCAACACCTGCCTGATTCGACCTGGCGAGTGCAAGCGTGACATGATTTGTCCAGGCCATACCTTCTGGGGGCGTCTACAGGCCATGCTCGTCAGAGAATTGCAGGCACAAACATTGGAAAAATTGGTGCTTGAGGCGGAGTGGTTGCAACAACATCCCATCCGCAGGGATGAAATTCCATACATCCATCCAACCGCGGCAACTACCCGCCAGTAATTGCCGCGAACACCTTTTCGAGGAGGTTTCTGGCACATGAAAGACAAATACAAAGTGCCTGAGGGCACAATCGCTTTGTTGGTTATCTTCATTTTGCTAATCATCATTTTGTGGGGCAACGTGTTCCTGACACTGTTGTCTCGAGGAGCGACAGGATAATGCACATAGATCGACGTGAACGCAACTTTATTATTGCTTCCATCGTGCTTATGTTCGTATTTGCCGTGTTCATTTTGGTCAGCAGCTTTGTGATGAAGATTCAGGTGCCGCAGGCGCCTGTGCCTTTGGGGCGGGTAAACCCCAACACGGTAGCTACCCCAGGCGTGTCTCCGTGGGGAGACCCGGTAGAAGAGCGGCTCCGCCAGGTGGGGCCCAATCAGTACGAGGTGTACATTTTGGGCCAGGCCTGGTCGTACCAACCCGCTCAGATCACCATCCCCAAAGGGGCCACGGTGACATTCTACGTCACCAGCAAAGACGTGATTCACGGTTTCGATTTGCAAGGAACCAACATCAACATGATGATCATACCCGGCCAGATTTCGACCCTGACGGCAACGTTCGATACCCCAGGCGAGTATAAGTTCATCTGCAACGAGTATTGCGGTATCGGGCACCAGACGATGTTTGGCACACTGGTCGTGGAGCCATGAATTCGCGCTATCCTCTTCTGTTTACGCTGGTTGGCCTCGTGCCCACCAGTTTTTGGAGGTAATCCATGTTCAAAACATCGAATAAACTTGCCGCCTGGAATATCGGTCTCGGTATGGCCGCGTTGTTCATAGGCGGACTGTTCGGCCCACTACAAAAGCTAGAGCACGCTGGCATCAACCTGTACACATCTCTGCAAAACCTGGGCATTGCCAGCTACTACCAGGGGCTTACGCTCCACGCCGTGCTCAATGCAATCGTGTGGACGACCTTCTTCATCATCGGATTTTTCACTTTCGTCATCCCCCACAGCCTGAAGCGAGAGCTGACCAACCCGAAGCTCAATATCGCCGCTTTCTATATCATGGTAGTGGGGCTGGTCATGACCGCGGTGCCCATTTTGCTAAACCTGGCGACCGTGCTGTTCACCTTCTACACCCCTCTGATGGCGAGTCCCTTCTTTTACATTGGTCTCACCATCTTTGTGGTCGGCTCCTGGGTGGCGGGGTGGGGATTCTTCGCCACCTACATCACCTGGCGTAAAGAACATCCAGGGCAGCCAGTTCCCTTTCTCGCTTTTGGTGCCGTAATCACCATGGCCTTGTGGCAGATCGCCACCCTGGGTGTGGCCGTCGAGTTGCTGGTCTTTGTCATCCCCTGGTCGTTGGGTTGGATCGAGGGGACAGACCCGCAGATGAACCGCACCCTGCTCTGGTTCTTCGGACACCCGTTGGTGTACTTCTGGCTGCTGCCAGCTTATCTTTCCTGGTACGGCATGGTGCCCAAACAGGTGGGTGGCAAGCTGTTCAGCGAGCCGATGGCCCGGCTGGTCTTCTGGCTCTTCCTGGTGCTGTCCGTCCCGGTGGGCATCCATCACCAATTCCTCGACCCCGGCATCCCGCAACGGTGGAAGCTGCTCCAGTTCGGTTTCACTTTTGCCCTCTTCGTGCCCAGCCTGTTGACGGCGTTCAACGTGATTGCCTCCCTGGAAATAGGGGGGCGTAACCGGGGCGGAACGGGTCTGCTGGGCTGGATACGCGCGCTGCCCTGGGACGACCCTTCCTTCACAGCCCAGAACCTGGCCATGATCCTGTTCGCCTTTGGCGGCATCAGCGGCCTGGCGAACGCCTCGTACAACATGAATCTGGCCCTGCACAACACCACCTGGATACCGGGACACTTCCACCTGACAGTGGGATCAGCCGTAACGCTCACCTTCTTTGGTATTGCTTACTGGCTGGTTCCCAAGTTAGCCAACAAACCGCTGTGGAACCGCAAGCTGGCGTTGGCACAGGCGTGGACGTGGTTCATCGGCATGATCCTGATGTCCAACGGCCTGCACGCCCTGGGTTTGATTTTCCAGGCCCCGCGCCGGTCGATGTTGGGGGCAGCCCCCTATGCGTCTGGCGAGTGGCAGCCGTTGTTGATCGAAAGCCTGGTGGGTGGTCTCATTCTAGGGGTTAGCGGCCTGCTTTTCTATGCCAACATGATCGGTACCGTGACCCAGAAGAAACAGGCACCCGCCCCCATCGAAATGCCGGTGGCAGAACCATACCGGAACGATCCCTCCCCGGCCTGGCTGCACACCTGGCGACCCTGGTTGATCACCGCGGCGGTGTTGATCCTCGTCTCCTACGGGCCGGTGTTGACATACTTGTTCGCCAACATGGAACTGACTTCCCCCGGTTTCAAACTCTGGTAATCCAAACTCGGAAATCCCCCCTTTGGCAACAACAGGTCACGCCTCAAGCGTGACCTGCTGTTGTTTTTCAGCGATGCAGCTTATACCAAACAGCCGCCTCTCGGGGAAACAGTGCTGTGCTCATGCGCTGTTTGGCCTATCATGTGATGGTTAGGGCGTCATCTCCAGCGGCAGACCACCCTGCTGCCAGGCGATCATGCCGCCTGCCAGATTCCACACGTTGGTGTACCCCAGTTTGACCAGCGTGCGCGCCGCGATGGCACTCATAGCTCCGCTGCGGCAATAGACTACGATTTTGGCGTTCTTATCCGCCGGCAGCTTGCTCAGGTTCGGCTCAATCTGATCGAAAGGAATCGACACGTCGGTGCCCGGAATGTTCCCCTCGAATGGAATATGCACGTTGACGAAAACGAAATCCTTGTTTTGCAGCATGGTTTGCATCTCGGCTACGTCCACGTCCATATACACACCCCCCTCTACGGCAACGGGCTTACCGGTTACCGTTTCGGCGGGGGGAATGGTGGAACGACCACCACAGGCCGCCAGCACCACCGCGCTCAACGCAAAGAGCAAGAAAATGTATCGCTTTTTGAACATTGTATTGTCTCCTGATGTTTGATGACTGCCACCCTGCGGATGGCGGACACGATTATAACCAAAAAACGCTCCTGCGAACCGCGCAAAAAGGCGCGTTTCCAAAACAAGTTGCTCGCGCCCGATTGCGGGTTACGGTTGGGGTCTCATCACCCTGCCCTGCGTGTTCGCGGCGCGCCACAAGCCGGGCAGCTCGTGTCGTCCGGCGAGAGGCTCTGCCCGCAATAAGCGCACGTTTGCGGCTTGAGCGCGGCACCGCAGGAAGGACACCAGGAAAAACTGGCCTCTACCGCGGCCCCACAGGTCGGGCAAGAAGTTTTGGCCGCAACGGGTTGCACGGACGGCCGGGGGGCCGTGGAAACACGCTCGCCAGCCACAGGTTGAGACTGCACAGCGCGGAAGATGTCTCTAATCGGATTTACGCCACACATGGTCTACCTCCGTTGCATCTGGATTGAAACACAGGGCGCATTTGCGCGCCATCAAAGGATGCTACAGACATGGTAGCAAAACTTTGTAAAGATAACTTAAAGAACGGATAAAGATTGCATAAAACCCAACACGTTCACCTGCGCGGCAGCAGCTTGCCGCCAAACGAATTCAGCAGCACGGTGCTGACGCTGGCGATCATGGCGACCATCGCCCACACCGGCGGCACCAGCCCGGTGACGGCCAGGGGCACGCCCACGCCGTTGAAAGCGAACGCCAGCCACAGGTTCTGCACGGTCTTACGGTAAGACGCCCGCCCGATGTGGAACGCGTCCACGATGGCGTCCAGCCGCCCGCCGACCAGCACCACATCCGCGGACTCGATGGCGATGTCCGTGCCCGCGCCGATGGCGATGCCCACATCGGCCTGCATGAGCGCGGGCGCGTCGTTGATGCCGTCGCCGACCATGGCCACCCGCCGCCCGCCCCCTTGCAATTCCCGCACTTTGGCGGCTTTTTCGCCCGGCAACACCTCCGCAAACACGGTCTCGATACCCACCTCCGCGGCCACCGCGCGCGCGGTATGCCGGTTGTCGCCGGTGAGCATGATTGGCTCCAGCCCGAGGCCGCGCAGCTGTTGGATGGCAGACCGCGCCTCGGGTTTGATAGTGTCTGCGATGGCGATCAACCCGATCAGCCTATCGTCCACCGCGACCGCGGACACGGTGCGCGCCTGCGCGGCCTGCTGTTCGGCCTGGGCCGCCACCTCCGGCGGGATGCGCCCCTCCGTGACCCAGTCCAGCCGCCCGACCCGTACGCGGCGACCTCCCAATACCGCGGTCACCCCCTTGCCCGGCTCGGCCATGAAATCCTCCGCCCGGAACAGATCGACCCCTGCCTCCCGGGCGTAGGCCACAATGGCCCGCGCCAGCGGGTGTTCGGAGGGATACTCCGCGCTGGCGGCTAACTGGAGCAGTTCCGTGTTCAGTATACAGTGTTCAGTATCCGGTTCTGAAGGCTGGCCACTGAAAACTGAATACTGAACACCGACTACTGTTTCCACCACTTCCGGCTTGCCCCGCGTCAGGGTGCCGGTCTTGTCCAGCACCACCACGCGCACGTCTTTGAAAATCTGGAAAGCCTCGCCAGAGCGGATCAGGATGCCCTTTTGCGCGGCCTCGCCCCCGCCGCGGATCATCGCCAACGGCGAGGCCATGCCCAGCGCGCAGGGGTAGCCCATCACCAGCACGGCCAGCGCAGCGAACACGGCCCGCGTCCAGTCGGGCTGTCCCGTAACCAGCCATGCGCCCAACGTCCAGACCAGCACCGCCAGCCCGCCAAAGGCCAGCACAGCGGGCACGTAGCGCTGCAACACCACGTCCACCAGCGCCAGGATGCCGGGCTTCATGGCGCGTGCCTCCTCCAGGTGGCGGGCGACCTGCGCCAGGAAGGATTGCTCTCCCACTTGGGTCACTTCGACGATCAGCGTGCCCGCCTGGTTGATCGAACCGCCGATCACCTCGTCACCGGGGAGTTTCTCGACCGGGATCGGCTCGCCCGTGACCAGACTTTGATCCACCGCGGACGCGCCGGAGACCACCCGCCCGTCCACCGGGATGGATTCCCCAGGCCAGACGCGCACCCGCTCCCCGGGCCGGATGGCTTCGACCGGCACCTCCTCTTCGCGGCCATCCGGGAGCACGCGGCGCGCGGTGGCGGGTTGCAGCGCGAGCAGTTTTTGCACCGCTGCGGAGGCGCGTGTGCGCACCAGCAGCGAGGCCCAGCCGGAGAGCAGGTGGTAGGTGGTGATGAAGATGGCCACCGAGAAGAAATCCGCAGCCGGAAAGACCGGGTTGAACAGGCCGATGCCCCCGCCGATCAGCCCGGCGAACGCGCCGAATTCAAGCAGCACGTGCTGGTTGAGGATGCCGCGGCGCAGGGAGTGGGCCGCCATCACCAGGATGTGCCAGCCGGCGGCGAACACGGTCAGCAGCGCCAGCGCGATCATCACAGGCCGGAACCAGGGCTGCTGCACCCCCAGCCAGCTGGCGATCATGATCGCCAGCGAGACCGCGCTGAAAGCCGCGCCCCACAACAGCAGGTCACGCGCCTTGCGCAGTTCGGCCTGCTGTTCCTCGAAGGCGCGCACTTTGTCGGGGTCGCGCACGGTGTAACCCAACTGGCGCAGTGTGTCGCGCAGCTCGGTGGGGGTGCGCCGGGCCGGATCGTATTCGATCAGGGCTTCTTCGTGTGCCAGGCTGACATGCACCGCGGCCACGCCGTCCATCCGCCCGAGGGCTTTTTGGATGGTCATAGTGCAGAAGGAGCAGGACATGCCGCCGATTTTGACTTGCAGACGAGCGGGAGAAGGGTTCATCGTTCGATTAGGGTGGTAATTGGGGATTGGGTAATTGGGTATTACATCCTGAGCGGAAGGCGAGCGGAGCGAGCCTGTAGTCGAAGGATGGGTAATTGGGTAATTACGCTTTACGATCCGAGTATACCGTTTCCAGTAGCTGGAAAGTCAAGGGCGGAAGAGATTAGGGTTCGATTAACCCCTCACCGGAATTTCTTTTTGTTCGATCAGCCGCTGGTTTTCGATCAGGTGGCAGATGCAATCCTTGTTGGCAAGGGTTTCGAGGGGCAGGGCTGCCGCCTGCTCGTGCAGATGCTGTAAATCGTCGCGTAGCTGCTGGAGGGCGGCGATTTTGGCCTCTATCTCCGTGATGCGCTGCGCAACCAGCCCGGCCACGTGCAGGCAGGGAGCCTCCCCGCGCTCCCGGAAGGCCAGGATTTCGCGGATGTCGTCGAGGGAGAAATCCAGCGCGCGGGCGCGCAAGATGAAGGCCAGGCGGTCGATCTCGGCCTGGGTGTAGATACGGTAGCCCTGAGGGGTGCGCTGCGCGGGCGGAATCAGGTCGATTGCCTCGTAGTAGCGGATGGTTTTGGGGTTGATGCCTAACTCGCGCGCCACCGCGCCGATTCGTTTTGGGGTGCTCATATTCAACTCCCGGTGAATTTGTGTTATTCTTTTACAGGCGTTACGCACTTGAAAAGTCGCACCCAGACCTCACAGGTCTCAAAGCGCATGGAGACGCCCGGATGCAATCTATTTTGGGTAAAATCTTCCTGCATCGTGTGGTAGTAGACCTGTGAGGTCTCAACTGCGTAAGTTCTATCTTTTGGGGTATGGGAGAGGGGGGATGAACCGTTGGAGGGCAGCACTTTGGATATTGGGCGCTGATGGAAGTAATCCAAACCGTTGAGAGAGGAACGTATGACGACTTCTGTGCAAACACAAACTTCTGGGAACGCAAAACGTGCCAAATGGGTTGCGTTTCTACAGGAATATGGCGCGCAACTGGCTTTTGGCCCGGCGTTGGCCGCCATGTTGGGCAGCCTGTATTACAGCGAGATCGCCGGCTTTGCACCCTGTGAGCTTTGCTGGTACCAGCGCATTCTGATGTATCCGTTGACCGTGATCATCCTGGTGGGGATTTTCAACGAAGACCGGATGTTGCCGAAATACGTGTTACCGCTTTCGATCACCGGCATGGGGGTTTCCACCTATCACTACCTGTTGCAAAATCACGTTTTCGGCGGCGCGCAGGTTTGCTCTTTCGGGGTGTCTTGCAGCCTGCGATACGTGAACATCTGGGGATTTGTGACCATCCCTTTCATGGCGCTGACCGCGTTTACCATGATCACACTCTTGATGCTGGCGACGAACTGGGCCTACAATCAGGAAGACCCATTGGCAGAGGGGGAAGAGGAGTGGAACGAGGCGTAGGCCGCGGGTTCAACCCCGGTGGGTGTTCAGCGGGGGGCGGAATGGACAAGGGGACGGAGGGGCGCGGACAACACCTGCGGATGTCTCAGGTTTTCACGCCCCAGATTTCGTCTCCCGTAGTGGATTCCTGAGATTCGACGCTCTCCAGATCGAGCGGGGGCAGTTCCTGAAGAGAATGCAGCCCAAAGTGCTGTAAAAACGCGGGGGTCAGGCTGTACAGGATGGGCCGCCCCGGGCTGGCGGAGCGTCCGACTTCTTGCAACAGCCCTTTGTGGAGCAGGCTTTTCAGCGCGCTATCGCTATTCACCCCGCGGATGGCATCGATCTGCGGGCGGGTGACGGGCCGGCGATAGGCCACGATAGCCAGCACTTCGAGCGCGGCGCGGCTCAGGCGGCTGGTGGCCTCCAACCCCAAAAAACGCTCGATCTGAGCGGCCATTTCCGGCGCGCTGGTCAATTGCACCCGACCGTGCAGGCGCTGCAAGCGCAGACCGCGCGGGTTTTCCGCGTCCGAGTACAGAGCAGCCAGTTCCTCCAGCCCTTTTTCCACCTTGCGCGCCGAAACCCCCAGCGCAGCAGCCAACTGGGACGGGGCAACCGGCTCGGGGGCCACGAAGAGCAACGCCTCTAAGCGTGCATTAAGGTTGAGTTCGTTTTCGGTCATGCTATAATTTGTTTCATTGGTCTGACTTGTCTGACTTGTCTGACTTGTCTGACTTGTCTGACTGGTCTGACTTGTCTGACTTGTCTGACTTGTCTGACTTGTCTAACTTGTCTAACTTGTCTGATTGGTCTGATTGGTCTGAGTAGTCTACTGCTTCCCTATCCCTATCTCCCATCCCTATCCCTATCCCTATCTCCCATCCCTATCCCCATCTCCCATCCCTATCCCTATCTCCCATCCCTATCCCAACAAGGCAACTATGTCTCGAATGACTCGCCATTTCGTCTGGTTTACCGTGCTTGTGCTGGGGGTGCTGGCCTGCGGAGGCATTGGCAGGAGCATCCCCGCGACGCAAACACCGACCCCGGCCTCTCCAGAATCCGCGGATACTTTGGCAGAAGAATGGCAGCAGGCTTTGCAGGTCTCCAAAGAGAGCGGCGAATTCACGCTCACCGTCACCGAAGGCCAACTGACCGCTTTTGTTGCCACAAAACTCGCGGAACAGCCCAAGCCCGCTCTTAGCGATCCACAGGTGTTCTTGCGGGACGGCCAGGTACAGATCATCGGAAAGGTCACAGACAGTGGCATCACCGCCACGGCAAAGCTGGTTCTCGAAGTGTCCCTTTCCGCGGAGGGGCTACCTCAATTCGAACTGGTCTCCGCCGAAATCGGCCCGTTTCCCATACCCGAAGAAATGCTGAAGAACATCTCCCGCTCGCTCAACGATGCCATCACCGGCGAGGGATTGCAAACCGCCAACATCCAAATCGAGAGCATCGAAATTTCGGACGGCTTTATGACCATTACGGGGAAGAGGAAGTAGGTTGGTAAAGTAGTCGGCTGGGAATTGAGTAATTGGGTAATTGAGTAATTGGGTAATTACATCCTGAGCGGAGGGCGGCGTAGCCGCTCGTAGTCGAAGGATGGGTAATTGTCCACTTCTCAACACGCCATTCACGATTCACCCAACGAAATGCGATTATACCATCACAAACTGCTGTTCTTTCTGATCCTTTTTCTGCTGCCGGCCTGCCAGGCGCCGCAGGTCACACAAGGGGTGGTCAACGTGCGCATCAGCGTGGACGGGCGCACCGCGGAGCTTCAGCTCCCCACCGGCAGCACCGTCCAACAGGCCCTGGAAGTCGCCGGGGTCGCGCTCGAAGCGCTGGACCGCACCGAACCGCCGCTCTACACCGTGCTCACTGAAGGCAGCCAGGTGCAGGTGGTGCGCGTTACAGAAGAGTTCACCATCGAAGAGGTGGTCATTCCTTTCGAGAAACAAGTGGTCAAAAACGAATCGCTGCCCGAAGGGGAAACCCGGCTGGTGCAACCCGGTGTGAACGGGCTGCAAGAGATCACCTACCGCCGGGTATTCGAGGATGGCGTCGAGGTCTCCGTCAGCGCGGTGAAAACCGTGGTTCTGCAAGAGCCGGTGGCGGAAATCGTGATGGTGGGCAGCCAGTCTCCCTTCGTGCCGGTCAGCGTTCCGGGGCGCCTGGCCTACCTGTCGGGCGGTAACGCCTGGATCATCGAAGGCACCACCGGCAACCGCCGCCCCGTGGTGGTGACGGGGGATTTGGACGGCCAGGTGTTCAAACTCTCGCCCGACCGCAACTGGCTGCTCTACACCCGCCGTTCCGAAGACGAAAACGTGATCAACACCCTGTGGGCTACCAAAATCGATGACGACGACGGGCTGACCATCGATCTGGAAACCCAGAACATCATCCACTTTGCCGATTGGGTGCCTACTTCGGTGTTGCGAGTGGCCTACTCCACGGTCGAGCCGCGCGACACTCCCCCAGGCTGGCAGGCCAACAACGACCTGGTACTGGTCAGCTTCAGCACCACAGGCTGGCTTTCCCGGCGCACGGTGGTGTTAGATGCCAACGCAGGCGGGGTATACGGCTGGTGGGGGACTTCGTTCGCCTGGGCGCCGGACGGCCTGCGTCTGGCCTACGCCCGCTCCGACGGTATCGGGGTGATCGATCTGCGCGAGGAAGCCGACATTTTCGACAACCTTCTCCTCCCCATCACCCCTTACCAGACCCAGAGCGATTGGGCCTGGGTACCGGGTTTGAGCTGGGCGCCCACCGGTAACGTGCTCTACACGGTGGACCACGCTGCATCCGAGAATGCGGTGCGCCCCGAGGAGTCTCCCATTTTCGATCTGACCGCGCTGTCGCTGGAGGCGAACACAGCCATTACCCTGCTGCCCCAAACCGGCATGTTCGCCGCGCCCGTGCCCTCCCCGATGCGCACCCTGCCCTCCGGCGAAACCGCCTACCAACTGGCCTTCCTTCAGGCCATCTTCCCCACCCAAAGCGACACCAGCCGCTACCGCCTGGTGGTGATGGACCGCGACGGCTCGAACCGCCGGGTGCTCTTCCCGGAGGAGGGCGCACCCGGGCTGGACCCCCAGCAAGTGGTCTGGTCCCCGGAACCGCTTGCCGCAGAGGGCGGCGCAGACATGGCCTACTGGATCGCGGTGGTCTACCAGGGCAACCTGTGGCTGATCAACTCCCAAACCGGAGAGGCGCAACAGATCACCGGCGACGGCCTGATCGACCGCCTGGATTGGCGTTAGACCTGATCAAATACTCCCCCATAGCCCGAAAGTTTCCCTTGTATTTGCCTGAGGGGTGGACTACAATTTGGCGACTCTTTTTCGTCTGGTTGCAGACCGAAACTCAATGATAGGATTTACGCACTTGAAAAGTCGCACCCAGACCTCACAGGTCTCAAAGCGCATGGAGATGCCCGGATGCAATTTATTTTGGGTAAAATCTTCCTGCATCGTGTGGTAGTAGACCTGTGAGGTCTCAACTGCGTAAGTACTGTCAATGACTTGACCACCCCGCCCAGTCAGACCAATCAGACAAGTCAGACCAGTCAGACAAGTCAGACCAATCACACCCAAAGGATTACACATGCGCGTTCTCATCACCGGCGCGGCCGGTTTCCTCGGCTCCCATCTCTGCGACCGGCTTCTGGCCGAGGGCCACGAAGTGGTCGGGATGGACAATTTCATCACCGGCAACCCGCAGAACCTGGCGCACCTATCCGGCCACCCCAACTTCTCATTCATCCGCCACGACGTGTCGGATTACATCTTCGTACCCGGCAAAGTCGATGCGGTCATGCACTTTGCCTCCCCGGCCAGCCCGAACAAGAATTCCCCGCGCGGCTACGTCAATCTGCCTATCCAGACCATGAAGGCCGGCGCGCTGGGCACCCACAACACCCTGGGGGTGGCGTACGCCAACAACGCCCGCTACCTGCTGGCCTCCACCAGTGAAATCTACGGCGACCCGCTCGAACACCCCCAAAAAGAGAGCTACTGGGGCCACGTCAACCCTATCGGGGAACGGTCGGTGTACGACGAGGCCAAACGCTTTGCCGAAGCCCTGACCATGGCCTACCACCGCTTCCACGGCGTAAACACCGCCATTGTGCGCATCTTCAACACCTACGGCCCGCGGATGCACATCGACGACGGCCGGGTGGTGCCCAACTTTTTGAAACAAGCCCTGAGCAAAAAACCCCTCACCGTCTACGGCGACGGCTCACAAACGCGCAGCTTTTGTTACGTAGACGACCTGATCGAAGGCATCTACCGCCTGTTGATCTCGGATGAACACGACCCGGTCAACATCGGCAACCCGGTGGAGACCAGCATCCTGGAATTCGCCGAGATCATCAACGCGCTGACCGGTAACCCCGCCGGGATCGTGTTCCGCCCCAACCTGCGCGGAGAGGGCGACCCCCAACGCCGCCAGCCGGACATCAGCCGGGCACAAAGTGTCCTGGGTTGGGAACCAAAAGTGAGCCTGGAGGAAGGCCTGCGCCACACCATCGCCTATTTCAAGGAACAGTTGGGGATAACGTGATCGTATCCAATTCGCGCGAACGCACGCGCTTCATCCGCTTCACCATCGTCGGCACGATTGGCGCGGTGGTCGATTTCAGCACCTTCAATCTTCTGATTGGGCTTTTTGGGGTCAATCCGGTTTGGGCCAACGTCTTTTCTTTCACCGTGGCGGTGATCAGCAATTTCATCTGGAACCGGTATTGGACCTACCCCGACTCGCGCTCGAAACGTCTGCGGCGGCAATTACTCGAGTTTTTCGTGGTCAACGCCATTGGAGTCGCCATCCGCACCCCGATCTTCGCCGCTTTGAAAAACTACCTGGAACTCGCTCTTGCACGCGCGCCATCCATATTGCCGCTTTCGCCCACCTTCTTGGCGCACAATATCGCTTTGGGCACCGCTATGGTGGTGGTGTTGTTCTGGAATTTCTTCGTCAACCGTTATTGGACCTATGCAGATGTGGAGCCATAGGCAGCTCAGTGTTCAGTATTCAGTTTCCACGAGTTCCCCCCAGTTCCCACGAGTTCCCCCCCAGTTCCCACGAGTTCCCCCCCAGTTCCCACG
>JALUWE010000147.1 GCA_027019845.1 Anaerolineales bacterium
CCGCTATACCCCGGAGATGTGATCTCTCTAGCAGGGGTGCCACTGCTGTATGGGCAAAGCGTACTCGCTCGCTTTGGCGACGAACCCCCCGAAGTCAAAGAGCGTATCAAAAAATCGTCCCACCCCACCAAAGGCATCACCGACTCGGTCGAATTAGGCTCTATCGACCGCTACCTGGACATGTTCGACTCCACCCCAGGAGAATACAAGTAGTCTGCACACCGAAACACCTGATACCTGACATCCCACACATATTGGAGAACACATGACCAACACCCCCGCTCTCGCCGTCATTGGCGGCTCAGGTTTATACGAAATGTCCGGCCTGGAAGATGTCCGGGAACATGATATCGACACCCCTTTCGGTAAACCCAGCACCCCCATCCTGACGGGCAACCTGCTGGGTGCTCGAGTCGCATTTCTGGCCCGCCACGGCCACGGGCACCACCTTTCGCCCACCGAGATCAACTACCGTGCCAACATCTACGCCCTCAAATCGTTGGGCGTGCCGCGTGTGATCAGCATCAGCGCGTGCGGCTCCTTACGGGAAGATTTTGCACCCGGCCATATCGTCATCCCCGACCAACTCTTCGACTTCACCCGCAAGCGTAAGAACACCTTTTTCGAAGGCGGCCTGGTCGCGCACATCGGCGTCGCCGATCCTTTCTGCCCCGACCTTTCCGCACAACTCTACCAGGCTGTGCAAACCACCGGCGCAGACGTGCATTCAGGAGGCACATTCATCACCATCGAAGGCCCTCGCTTCTCAACGCGCGGCGAATCGAACACTTTCCGGGCCTGGGGAATGGACATCATCGGGATGACCACTTCTCCCGAAGCCTTCCTGGCTCGCGAAGCCGAAATGTGCTACGCAGTCATGGCACACGTCACCGACTATGACGTCTGGCACATCAGCGAAGAACCGGTCAGCGTCGAAATGGTCATTCGCATTCTCGACCAGAACACCCAGATCGCCCAGCAAGCGATCCGCAATCTGGCGCGCAACCTGGCCCCCGAACGCAAATGCCAATGCCCAAACGCGCTGAACGAGGCGTTGATCACCCAGCCGGAGATCATCCCGCCCGAAACACGCCAGAATCTGTCGCTGCTGATCGGCAAACGGCAGGGGGCGGAGGGGACAAAGTAAACAAGGTAAACAGAGTCGCACGTCGCACCCTGCCCGTGCCGGAGCGCTGAGGGTGCTGAGGACGCTGAGCGCACTGAGCGTCGCACGTAAGCACCTGACACTTGATACCCCCCATACGCGCCCAGTCGATGCAAGATAACCGCTACCATTTCACCCTGCTCCGTCACGGAGAATCCGAAGGCAATCTTAAACAACTCTTTCAGGGGCAATTGGACTACCCTTTGAGCGAGTCTGGCAAACGCCAGGCTGCTGTTCTGGCGCGGCGTTGGCAGCTCGAAGAGGCTTCCTTCGACCGCATCGTTGCCAGCCCCCTTTCCCGCGCGCAAGAGACCGCCGAAATCATCGCCGCGCAACTTGGGCTGGCCGTAGAAACCGACCCCCTCTGGATGGAACAAGATTTTGGGGAAATGAACACTCTCAGCATCCCGGAAGTGGTGCAAGACCCACAGCGGCCGCGCTTCTTCACCGCGTTCGCCCGCGCCGGCCGCACCGGTGAGAGCAAAATGCAAACCTTCATCCGCGCCGGCCAGGCGCTGCACACCCTGCTCGACCGCCCACCCGGACGCTACCTGATCATCTCCCATGGCGCGCTGCTCAACATGGTGCTCTACAACGCACTGGGCATCTTCCCCCACCCCAGCGCGGAAGGCCCGTGGTTCGCCTTTCACAACACCGCTTTCGCCACCTTGAGCTACAACCCGGCGCGCCACATCTGGACGGTACAGGGCATCAACGACATTCACCACCTGGACGAACCCCTCACCCCCTCCGGCGACTACCACATTCACTTCGTGCGTCACGCCGAATCCGAAGGCAATGCCAATGGGCTATGGCAGGGCCGCGCGGATTACCCCCTGACCCCGCGCGGCCGCGCCCAGGCCGCCGCACTCGCCCAACGCTGGAAACGCGAAGAGACCACCTTCGACCACGCCATTGCCAGCCCCCTCTCCCGCGCCCGCCACACCGCCGAAATCATCACCACCGCGCTTGGCCTGCCTCTCGAACTCGACCCCATTTGGGTGGAGCGGGACAACGGCCTGTACGCCGGCACCACCCCCGAAAACCGCAACCCTCCCGAACCTGACTACTACCCCCTCCACCACCCTATCGGCGAAACGGGCGAAACCCTGTGGGAGCTTTACATCCGCGGCTGCCAGGCGCTGAACACCATCTTGCGCCGGCCTCCCGGACGCTACCTGATCGTCTCTCACGGCGGTATCCTCAACATGACCCTCTACGCAGCCCTGGGCATCACCCCGATGGCAAACTTCCAGGGCGTGCGTTTCGCCTTCCACAACGCCTCCTTCGCCCATCTGACCTACACAGCCGCCCGCAACCGCTGGCAGGTGCTGGCAGTGGACGATAGCCTTCACCTCCATGATCATTCGTGAAACCGCTACCGGCTTTACCTGCATCACCCAGCACGATCACGCCCAATTATCCGGCTGGCTGGCCGCAGTGTGGGGCAACCCGGACATTCCCTGCCCGGCCGCAGGCGGCCCGCTGGTCCTCGCCAGCGCGCTCCACGATGTGGGATGGATCCCCATCGATCAGCGCCCCCGCTGGAACGAACGCACCAGCCAGCCCTATTCCTTCCGCGACGAACCCCTGGCGCGTAAACTGCCCCAATACACCGCCGGGGTGGACCTCGTCGCCCGGCACGACCCCTACGCCGCGCTGCTGTGCAGTATGCACTACACCTCCTTCATGCCCTCCGGGGGCAACAACCTCTCCCCCGAGACAGCCGCATACCTCCAAAACGAACACGCCCGCCAGACACAACTGCGCAAAACACTCACACAAACCGGCAGAAAAGCGGACGTTGCCCGGGCCGAGCACGACCTCTCCCTGCTCAAACTGTGGGACCACATCTCCCTCTACGTCGCTCTGAACGAACCGGGCGCCTCCAAAACCAGGGAACACCCCTGGTACCGCGACGGCTTCCCCCCTACCGCGCTGCAACCCGGTGGTGATCCGGTGCGCTTCATGGCCCGCTGGCTGGACAAAAGCCGCATCGCACTCCAACCCTTCCCCTTGCGCGCCAAACTGCCCTATGCACTCCCTTACCGCCAGGTCCCCAAAGCGGAAATCGAGCAGCACGGCCTGGAACGCGCCTTTCAAAACAGCCCAATTCAGATACAGGTGATATGGTT
Source organism: Anaerolineales bacterium (assembly GCA_027019845.1). GTDB lineage: Bacteria > Chloroflexota > Anaerolineae > Anaerolineales > JABWBV01 > JALUWE01. Next base: position 3,301 of record JALUWE010000147.1, read on the forward strand.
TGGGGATTGGGAAACAGGAACTACCAACTGAGGATGGGAATTGGGAAACAGGCTCGAACATGAACGCGCTGCCAGCCCACCAACAAACAAGCAAACTCAACCTCCTCGTTCTCGGCGCGGGGGCCATTGGCGGATATGTGGGCGGCAGCCTGGCGCTGGCAGGGCATCGGGTGGTTTTTCTGTGCCGCCCGCGCACAGCCAAACAGTTGCGCAAACAGGGGCTTGAACTGGCGTTCCCCGACACCACACACACCCTCGCTCCCCTGATTGCCGACATCGAGGCAGTACCCGAAGTCGGTTCGTTCGATCTGCTCATTCTGGCGGTGAAAGTGTACGACACCCAGGCGGCTCTGGCCCCACTGCTCCCCTTCAAGGAGCAAATGCCACCCATCCTGTGCCTGCAAAACGGGGTGAACAGCGAAGCAAAATTGAGCAAACTCTTCGGCCCTGAAAAGGTCATTCCCGGCACAGTGCTCACCGCAGTCAGGAGACGTTCACGGGGGGAGATAGTGGTCGAGAGGCTGCGCGGCGTCGGGGTGGGAGGCGAACACCCCCTGGTTCCCCGTCTGATTGACGAGATGAATGCCGCCGGTCTGAACGCGGTACATTACAACGATCCACGCAGCATGAAATGGTCCAAGCTGCTCACCAACCTGCTCGCCAACCCCACCTCCGCCATTCTGGACATGACGCCTGCCGAGGTGTTCGCCCACCCCGGCCTGTTCAGGCTCGAAATGGCACAACTGCGGGAGGCGTTGAGCGTGATGAACGCGCTGGGGATACGGGTGGTCGATCTGCCTGAAACGCGTGTACGCCTGCTGGCGTTTGCCGCCCGCCGGCTCCCCCTGCGGCTCTCACAAAAAATCTTGGGGCGCAAGATCGGCCAGGGCCGCGGCGGTAAGATGCCCTCCTACCACATCGATCTGCATCTACGGACAGGCCGCAGCGAGGTGGAATTTATCCACGGCGCAGTCGTCAAATACGGGAAAAAAACGGGTATCCCCACCCCGGTAAACGCATTTCTGACACAAACCATGCTGGCGTTGGTACACGAGGAGCTGCCCCTGCCCACATTCTGGCGGCGGCCTGACAAATTACTGTCTCAACTCGAAGTCTCACCGTTCAAGAGCCGGTGACTCGCCCCTTTTCAATGCGTAAATTTCTGGTCGCGGCCGCGCTCTTCCTGGGAGTGATGTTCATCATCACCAATTTCGCCGAGGTAGAGGCCATCCTGGAAACACTCAAGCGAGGGGACTGGCGATTTTTACTGCTGGCTCTGTTCGTGCAGGCGGTCTGGCTGCTGAATGTGGCAGCAGAATATCGGGCAATATACCGCGCGCTGGGGCTGGAGGAGCGCATCGAAATCCTGTACCTGCTGGCGGCTGCCGGAAATTTCGTCAACGTGATCACGCTGGGGGGGGTGATGGGCGGCGTGCCGTTGTTCATTGCCCAGGCGCGGCGGCGGGGCCAATCCGCGGCCAGGGCTACGCTGGCCGGTGTGCTGTTCATCCTGTTCGAGTACGCCGGGTTCATTTGTGTGCTAGCCGTGGGGCTGATCGTGCTCGTTCGCCGCGGCAACCTGACACTGGCCGAAATTATCGCCTCCGCCATCCTGCTCGCCATCGCTCTCACCCTGGCCGCACTGCTCTACCTGGGGATGCGCTCGGCAGAGGCCCTGGGAAAAGCGCTGGCCTGGATGGCCGGAGCAGTCAACTGGGTGCTGCGGCCTTTCCTCAAACGAGACTATCTCTCCCAACAACGCGGCCATGAATTCGCGCGCGATGCCGCCTCCGGCCTGCAAGCGCTGCGCGCCGACTACCGGAATCTGCTCTGGCCCTTCGCGCTGGCACTGAGCAACAAAGCCATCATGTTGACCAATTTCTTTCTGATGTTCATGGCCTTCAAAGTGCCTTTCTCGACCGGAACGCTGATCGCCGGGTACAGTGTGGGATACCTGTTCACCATCGTTTCTCCCACTCCTGCTGGCCTGGGCGTGGTAGAGGGGGTGCTGACTATCGTGTTGCGCTCGTTGCACGTGCCCCTGGGCTCCGCCGCGGTCATCACCCTGGCCTATCGCGGCTTCACCTTCTGGATTCCACTGCTTTTCGGGATGCTCGCGCTGCGCTGGCTCGAGCGCATCCACGTCAAAAGCGAAATCGGGATATAATCGGGATGTGACATCTTACGCCCTCACCACTCTTTCAGGAGGCTCCCATGTCTGACAAGTTCGATTTCGGAGGGGAGATCGTTTGGGAACCCCCACCCGACTACATAGAAAACGCCAACCTGACCGCGTTCATGCGCCAGCACGGCCTGGCGGATTTCGACGCTCTCATGCGCCGCTCCACCGAAGACGTGGCCTGGTTTACGGACGCGGTGCTGAAATTCCTGGACATCCGGTTCTACCAACCCTACTCCCAGGTGCTCGATTTGAGCGACGGCATCGCCTGGCCGCGGTGGTGTGTGGGGGGGAAGATGAACATCGTCCACAACTGCCTGGACAAATACAGCGGCACGCCCGCGGAAGGACGCGCCGCGCTGGTCTGGGAAGGGGAGGAGGGGGACACACGCACGCTGACCTACGGTGAGCTGTACCGGCAGGTCAACCAGACCGCCAACGCACTGCGCGAGCTGGGGCTGGGCAAAGGGGATGCTATCGGCATCTACATGCCCATGACGCCGGAAATCGTGGTTGCGTTGCTGGCGATTGCCAAAATCGGCGGCGTCATCCTGCCGTTGTTCTCCGGCTACGGTGTTAGCGCGGTGGTCACCCGGCTGGCCGACGCGGACGCGAAGGCGCTGTTCACCGCGGACGGCTTTCTCCGCCGCGGCAAGCCGGTGGCCATGAAACCCACCGCAGACCAGGCCGCCGCACAGGTCCCAACCCTGCAACACATGATCGTCCTCAACCGCGCCGGCATCGAAACCCCCATGCAGCCGGGCCGCGACCACTGGTGGCATGAGCTGATCCCCCGACAATCCGAGCAGGCCGCCACCGAAATCACCGCCGCGGAAGACCGCCTGATGATCATCTACACCTCCGGCACCACCGGACGGCCCAAAGGCGCGGTCCACACCCATTGCGGTTTCCCGGTCAAGGCCGCGCAAGACATGGCCTTTGGCACGGACGTACACCCCGGCCAGGTGATCTACTGGATGACCGACATGGGCTGGATGATGGGGCCGTGGCTGGTGTTCGGCGCGCTGATCCTGGGGGCCGCCTTTTTCATCTACGACGGCGCGCCCGACTTTCCGGGGCCGGATCGATTGTGGAGCATGGTCGCCCGGCACAAGCTCACCACGTTGGGCTTGTCCCCCACCCTGGTGCGCGCCCTGATCCCGCACGGCGAAGCCCCCTTCCGCAAACACGATCTGTCCTCCCTGCGCTTTTTTGCCTCCACCGGCGAGCCGTGGAACCCCGGCCCGTGGATGTGGCTGTTCGAGAACGTGGGGCAGGGCAAACGCCCGATCATCAACTACTCTGGCGGCACGGAGATCTCGGGCGGGATCGTGATGGGCAACCCGATCTTGCCGCTCAAGGCCTGCGCGTTTTCCGGCCCCTGCCCGGGCATGGCCGCGGACGTGTTCGACGAGGACGGCAACTCCGTGACCGATCAGGTCGGTGAACTGGTGATCAAAGCCCCGTGGATCGGCATGACGCGCGGTTTCTGGCGCGACCCGGACCGCTATCTGGAAACCTACTGGTCGCGGTGGGAGAACGTGTGGGTGCACGGCGACTTCGCGGCACGCGATTCCGACGGCCTGTGGTACATCCTGGGTCGCTCCGACGACACCATCAAAATCGCGGGAAAACGGCTGGGCCCCGCCGAGGTGGAGTCGATCCTGGTGCAACACGAGGAGATCATGGAGGCCGCGGCTATTGGCGTCCCCCACCCCATCAAGGGCAGCGAGCTGGTGGTCTTTTGCGTGATGGCACCCGGCTACGAACCCTGCGAAGACCTGCGTGCCGAACTGCGGCAAATGCTGGTGAATGCCATGGGCAAGCCGCTGGCCCCGCGCGAAATCCTGTTCGTCAGCGACCTGCCCAAGACGCGCAACGCCAAAGTGATGCGCCGCATGGTGCGCGCCGCCTACCTGGGACAGGACCCAGGCGATACCTCCTCCCTGGTCAACCCCGAGGCGGTGGAAGAGATTCGGAAGGCGAGGTAGTTCGAGTTGGGAGGCGGCCCTGAGTATTGGGTATTGCATCCTGAGCGGAGGGCGGGCGAAGCCCGCTCGAAGTCGAAGGATGGGTATTGGGTAATTGGGTAATTGGGTAATTGGGTAATTGGGTAATTGGGCTTTACGCCTTACGCTTCACGATTCTCGATATGCAACCTGTAAGATGACTCACACCCCCATGCACCAATGGTGCCCCAAGTGCGGGGCCATGTTACCCGCACACCTGGAAGAATGTCCGCGGTGTGGTACCCGGCTCAAAGGCGCGGGTGCCGATGCCGGTTACACGGCAAAAGATATTGCCCAAATCACAAGCGTGATTCTGGCGTTTGCCATTGTTCCGCTGTGCGTGATTCTGATCGTCTCCATCGTTTGTGTAAGCATCGCGCGCTGACGGTCGAAGATGTCGCTGCGAGGAGGACTCAGGCACATTTGAGATTACCACACCCTACCCTGCTACACGGAGGCAGCAACATGGATTTTGAATTGAACGAAGAGCAGCGCATGTGGCGCGAAGCAGTACACGACTTCGTGGCAAAAGAAGTCAAACCCAGGGCGCGTCAGGTGGACGAAAGGGGTGAATTCAACTGGGAGGCCGTGCGCAAAATGGGGCCGATCGGGCTGCTGGGGCTGAACGTGCCGGAGGAGCTGGGCGGCGCGGGTGTAGACGCGATCAGCGCGGCCATTGCCATCGAGGAGTTGGGGTGGGGATGCGGCAGCACCGCGCTGTCCCTGGCCGCGCACAACGGGCTGGGTTGCGCGCCGATTGCCATGTTCGGTTCGCCCGCGTTGAAGGAAAAGTTCCTCCCCCCGGCGGCCAGCGGCACGGGCAGGCTGGCCGCGCTGGCCTTGACCGAGCCGGGCGCGGGGTCCGATTTGAAGGGCGGGGTGCGCACCCGCGCCGAACGTCAGGGGGACGAATGGGTGATCAACGGGGCCAAAATGTGGTGTACCAACGCCGGCATTGCGGATTTCATCGTCACCCTGGTGCGCACGGACCCGGCGGGCGGTTCGCGCTCGCTTTCCATGATCGTGGTACCCACGGATACGCCGGGCCTGCACATCGGCCCGCCCGAAAAGAAGATGGGCCTCAAAGGCTCACCCACCCACGCGGTGACGTATGAAGACGTGCGTGTACCGGTTGGTTATCTGGTTGGGGAGGAGGGCCGGGGGTTACAACAAACGCTGGCCGTGTTGGACGGCGGGCGGATCGGGATCGGTGCGCTGGCCGTGGGGTTGGCGCAATCTGCGTTCGAGGCGGCGCGAGAGTACGCCAAAGAGCGCACCGCGTTCGGTAAGCCCATCGCCGGGCATCAGGCGGTGCAGTGGATGCTGGCGGACGCGGCAACCGAGATTCAGAGCGCGCGTCTGATGGTGTACTACGCGGCATGGCTGAAGGAGCAAGGCCGCCCGTACACCAAAGAAGCCGCCATGGCCAAACTATTGGCGACTGAAATGGCCGAGCGGGTATGCCGTAACGCGATCCAGATTCACGGCGGGTACGGGTACAGCCGTGAATACCCGGTCGAGTTGACTTACCGGGACGCCCGGTTGATGACCATTGGGGAGGGAACGAGTGAAATCCAGCGGCTGGTGATTGCGCGCGCCATCCTCTGAATTCTGCCCGGTACGAACCGGTTAAAGCAACACGGTGATGTGTACCATCACCGTGTTTTCTTTTCTATCCCTGGCGGTTCAAATACCACTTGTAGATGTAGTACCAGGCTACACAGAGCAGCGCGGCAACGAGCATCGCCAGCCAGTAGTTCAACTCACTCAGGATGCTCAAGCCGGCACCCACCGCGCCTCCCACATACACCGTAGCGGCTGCAAAGATGATGATAAATGTCCCAAACAGCCAGAAGCGCATCAGTTTGAGCTTGGTGGTTTTGTCGTCCATATCTTCCTCCTGCTTAGCGGAACCTTAATGGAACATAAGTTGAACATGGCTAGATTTTAGCATAATCGTCCCCTGCGTGCAACTTCAGGCGGTGTGTCCGGTTTCGGAGGCGGGATCATCTCGGAGCAATTGGACCGCGTGGGGCAGGGCGGGTGCGATCACATCCAGATTTTCCAGCGCGGCTTTGGGGCTGCCGGGCAGGTTGACGATCAGGGTTTTTTTGCGAATTCCGGCTACTGCGCGGGAGAGCATGGCGTGGGGGGTGATCTTCAGGCTTTGGGCGCGCATGGCTTCGGCAAGGCCGGGGGCTTGCCGCTCGATCACGGCGAGGGTGGCTTCTGGGGTGACATCACGCGGGCCGAAACCGGTTCCCCCTGTGGTCAGCAGCACGTCCACCTCGCCGGAATCGGCTTTGTCTCGCAAGAATTGGCGCAACATTTCGCTCTCGTCCGGGAGGGTTTCCCGCCAGCGTAGCTGCCAGCCACGCGCGGCGACAGCCCGTTCGAGGGCCGGGCCGGAGGCGTCGGCGCGCTCACCCCGCCAGGAGCGGTCAGAAACGGTCAGGATACCCACTCGCAGCCGCGCGGACATCAATCCTCGTCGTTCCCCACCAGGCTTTTCCATTCGTCGTGAATGCCGTCTTCGGTGACGCCAAAATACACGCGGTATCCCCCGTTGGAGGTGCGCTGGACCAAATCGTAGCGGTTCAGCTTCCCCTGAGTTTGGTGGCGCAACAGGCCGATGTCTCCCTGCCACTGAACGCCAGCCTGGGAAAGGTCGGCTGGCAGCTTGTCGAAGGCGGTGATGGCATAGTGCCACAGACGGCGGGCGGAAGTGTGGGTGACGTTTTTGACCACGTTGCCATTGCGCAAATCCCGCACCACGTAATACCGCTCGCCATTGCGCTCTTCAACCGACACGACTTCAACACCCGTGCGAGGTGGGGAGACCGTACCCGAGGCGTTGTTTTCGTTCGAGGGTACTGGAGCGGCCTGTTCCAACCCATCTATGGGCATCTTGCTCTTTCTCTCGCGCAGGCCGCGCAACACCAAGCCGACGATTTCATCGCGCACGGCCAGGCCGGTTTCGGATTCCGAGCGGATGTAGATTTTGTTCTCGTCCACCGCGTAGGGGGGGTCTTCTCCGCGGGGCACGAGTACGCGCAACACGGTCTTGCCGTCCACTTTGTGGGCGTCCAGAGTGCAATGGAGCGGCGGGCTGATGCGTTTGCTGATCTCCTTTTCCAGTTGGGTAATCGCCTGCTTGGGTTTGGCGATTCCCGGGACGGGTTTGCGCGGGTCGGCAGGCAAACCGACGTAAAGCGTGCCCCCGTTGGTGTTGGCAAAGGCGCACACGTCCGCGATGATGCTGTACAGTTTGCCGCCGCGCACGGTCATGCTTTCGTGAAAGTCCTGGACGATGTTGGGGCCTTCTTCCTGGGCCGAGCGGATGAAATCGTAGACCGGTTCGGCTTTCCGGCGACGCGGCCGGGTGCGGGCAAAATCGTTACTGAGGAACAATTCTTTGAGGGCCTCGAAAGAGACTTTGGAGAGCAGCACTTCGGTTACCCGATCTCCTACCCCCAATGCTTTTTTGTTGCCCGGCTCTCCAACGACGCGGTGAGCGTCCGAACCCTGGATGCAGTGCATTCTGCGAGGATATTCGGGCTTGGTGCCATTGAAGAAGGCAGCCGTGGAGCGGCGTCCCTTTTGTTCCAGATCGGTGACTTCGAGGGCGTGCAGGTTGGGGTCCTGGGTATAGGCGATCTTGGTTTGCCCTCCGAAGCGAAAACCGCGCATCGCCACACCGTTCGACGAATTGGCGTGGGCCGCGATCACCAAGCCTCCGGCTTCGTTGATCAAACGATAAGCGGTCAGCACATCCGCAGATGCACCCACCGTTACCGAGCCTTCGTCCAATTTCTCCGAGGGGATGTTAAGGTCCAGCAGCAGATGTTCGATCTCCCTGACAGGCTTGTCGGGTGGGAAAATTCCCAGGATATGAAAGCCGAAAGTGGCCGTGAACTCGAAACCCGGTAAGACCAGAATGTTTTTTAGCAACTGGCGGTATTCATCCAGCCGCTTTCGCTCTTCGGGAAGCAGGCGGTTCAATCGCTCCAACAGCTCCAGTTGATGAATTTCCTCGTACATCTGGCGATAGCCGGCGACCGTATTGTGGTCTGTGAATGCGATGATGTCCAGGCCGCGCTCCCTCGCCCGTCGTAGAATGTCCAAAAAGGAGACACCGGACTGCTGATAATCCCCGGATGCAGGGGTGTGGATATGCAAATCCATTGAGCGCCACTTTCTGGTGGCGCGAGTTTTTTTTCTTGCCACTATGAACTCTCGTTTACCATCTGGCGGATTAGTGCAATTAAAGCTTCCGGCATATAGGGTTTGAGCAAAAAGCCATTGGCCCCCTCTTGCTTACACCGCTCATCATAATCCATGCCGGAGGACATAATCACCCGTGTTTTTTTTAGTTGCGCATCTGCGCGCAATTCGCGTAACACATCAAAGCCGTCCACCTCATTTAAATTTACGTCTAATACGATTAAATCTGGTGTTTCCTCTCTGACGCTCGATATTACATCCGTCCCCAAATCCCATAATACGACTTGAAAGCCCTCCATTTCCAACAAAGTTTTTAATAATGTTTGTGTTATCGGATCATCGTCCACTAACATTATTTTTGCCATAAAAATCCCTTCGTAACGTGCTCTGCCGATTTTGAGGTGATTGCCATTCGGAGTTGAGCATGGGGTTCCGAGGCGCCCCAGGCAGGACTCGAACCTGCAACCTACGGATTAGAAGTCCGTTGCTCTATCCTTTGAGCTACTGGGGCGTTTGTGCGGACTTATTGATGGGCAGGGCAGGGGCGCAAGCCTCTGTAAACACGTCTCCCCGACAACATTCGCAGAACCGTTTCAGGTGGCCGGCCTAGTCTTTCTGCAATTTCCAGCACCGACATCGGCGTGTTTCCGTTGGCTAAAAACAGGCGGAAAATCGCTTCTGTGGTTGAGGTATTGGGCGTAATGAAATCATCCCGGTTGGCGTAGCGGGTAATCAGCAGGTGTTGTAACGCATCTACGCGGGAAACTTCAGCGGTTTGGGGGTCGATCAGGTCTACAAGTTCTTCCTCATTGGAGGAGGCAAAATCCAGTTGGTCTTCTGGGGATAAATAACTGCGCAAATAGACACGCCAGTTACGATCATTACGCTGCCACCAATTAAAATCAATGTGAAAGAGGGTGTGAAGCGTGGGTTTTACCAGACTAAGACGCTTAGTTTCGATTGCCACAAAATCCTCCAACTACAAGATGCTAGTCACGTTCCGAATCATCAAATCGGAAGTGTAAATCTCCGACGTGAACGAACCAGGGGCGGGATGCCAGGAGGGCCAAAATCGGCCCGGGCGGGCTTCTGCGCAACAAGTTGACGGCGGCGTACAATTCGATAGCGTGGACGTGCCCCTGTGGGTTTAGTTTGGCAAGCTCTCGCAGGGTGTCCACCACAGTTCTTTCAAAAGGCACACGTTCTTTTTGCGTTTTCTCCCATACTTCATCGAGGGTTTCCGTTTCCGGGACAGCAATAGCCATCCGGTCATCGAAATGAGAGGCCACCATTTGTTTGAGCATGGCTAACACGATGCCGCCGTCTGCGCCAACGAGCACGGTGCGTATCCATTCGCGAACCGGCCGGCGGGTGTGTGCCTTGACGATCACCTCGCCGGGTTCATCCCCGCGGCGAATGGTCAATATACTGCCCGGTAGAACACCCTTCTCTTCGTAGAAATCCCGCAACCCGAAGACATAACGCCCTTGGCGAACGACCCATCCGGGGAATTTTTGGCCGCTCTCGCCATCCACCAACATAAATCGAATCCGCGGGGCCTGGTAGGCTGTGGGAAAGAGGGGGCGCAGTTTCGAGGAAAGCGGCAGACTGCCCACCCGCCAGTGCGGGAACAGCAATCGAATTTCGACCTCGTCACCCACCGGACGGTCTTCGAGAGGAGAGAGTTCATCATCCAATTCGCTCTCCAGAGCGAGCATTTCACCGGTCAAGAGCGAACGATCATGTTCGATTGGCTGGTAACGCAGGAATGGAGGCGGGGCTAACACCTCTTCGGGTTCGAGGTGTTTCAGGTGCCAGAGGATGCGCCCGGCTGGCCCCACTTCGTCGAAGCGGTCGTCTTGCCACAAGGCGTAATCGAGCGAGAACTCCGCCAGCTTGGGGTTCACATTGGTGGGAAGTTCAACCGCTTCCATCAATTTGCTGGTCGGGAGAGGGCCGCCGTCTTCCATATCCAGCAATGCTTCTGCCAGATTGAGATGGCCGATGTTGACATCCACCAGCAAAGCTCGTGGGAACCACCGCCCGGCGATGCGCACGAATTCCTCGTTGGATTCCAAACTGGTTTCGAGCCGCTCCTGCAAAACACTGCCGTAAGCGCCCATCACTTCATCAGGGGTCAGCATACCATCTTCGCTTTCCAGCTCCTGGGGATCGTTCAAGCGATGCTGCTCCAGGGCGGTTGCGAATTCGCGCGTCAGGCCGTTTTCCAATTCAACCTTAACAACGTTAAAATCTGGGATTTCCGGGTTGTTGCCGGCACGTTTATCTACCACTGTGCCGCGCAGCCACCCCAACGCCGGGAAAATGAGTGTTTGTCCAACATCATAATCCTCTCGCGGAACGTAAATCGCGCCTCCCGAACTACGCCGTTTCTCGATAGCCTGTTTTTCGCGGCGAATGCGCTCCGCTACGAAAACCCGCAGCAATTCCTGGGAGGTCAATGGGACTTCTGTTTCCAGGAGGTGATTGTAGATGATCTCGAGATCTGCGTCCTCGATCTCAACCGTTTCCCAGTAATCTTCTTTGATCGTGAAGTTTGCTGTTACCATTAACTTGCCTCTAAAAAACATCCAGGGTAAAAAATCCGCGACCGCTCTGTGTAACCGGTCTCTTGCCTGAATAGTTACTTCCCAACTTTGGATAAGCCAGTAGGAGCTGAAGAAATGCAAAAGATGCGCTTACGGCTAAATTGCTTTCTTGCATCCATATTTTCCGCAAACAGGGGCCCTCGAAATGCAAAATGAGTATCCATGGATACGCAGGCATATTATACTAGATCAAATCCGATTTTCTCGCCAAAATCCCGGCTTTAGTACCTATGTGATTGGCTGGCGTGTACCCACAGGACACATTATCATTCCGAGCGACGGCAGTTCAGTCGCTGTATTCCCTCATAATGACAGGAAAAGGGGCATTCTCAGCGATGGTGGAGGAGATGGGGACGGGGGAC
>JALUWE010000148.1 GCA_027019845.1 Anaerolineales bacterium
ATCTGCCCGACCTGATCCGCATCCTGGTCCATGCGGCTATGTGAGCGGAGCGAGAGGCGTGTTGGGGCTGCGGCATACGAACGCAGTGAGCAGCGCGGGCAGGGGCGCAGCCTGGGGTCCGGGCTGCCAGGGGAGGGGCACCGCCTTCCAACCGGAGTGGGGTGGGAACTGAGCGGAAATGGCCTGGATGAGCAGGGGGGATTGCGCCAGGAGCAGCAGGTTGCGCGGGGCGTTTTCCACCATGAGGGGATTATACGGGAGCAGATGCCGGGGTGCAACCCCCCCAATTTTGGGGGTGCGACACCCCCAATTTTGGGTATGGACAGGAGCGAGAGGGTTTTGTTTAATGGGGTGTGTGGTAATTGTTGCTCTCTGTAAGTGACGCCGAATTTTTGGCTGATTCTCATCCAATGGATAAGCACATAGGAGGTCAGGATTATGAAAAAGACAATAGGTTCAATCATTGGATTACTTTTCCTGATGGGTGTTTGGGGCAGCGTTAACCTTTTCAGTGGACGCGTGGATTCTACGCTTGCGCAAGACCTGCGGGGAAGAGAACACGTAGTCTTCCTGCATAGCACTGATCATCCTGAAGACGCTACTCAACTTGAGAATAAGTCGGGGCCTGCCGAGATAAGGGAAGCAAGTGAGAACATTGCACAAGAAGTACAAGCTTTGAACGAGCAGTGGCTTGATGCCAATGCAGAATCAGGATGGATTCACATCGTTACACAATGGAAGGAGGATTATGATGAAATTGGTATATTGCCGGATGGCAATACGTTGGAAAAAGAGTACAGTATGGATGAATGGTACCTGCTGAATGAAGAAAGGCGGGTGGTTAAAGGAATATTCATTCGGCGTGACCTAAACGGAAAAGTGTCCCAGGTCTCTGTTCTTCGAGACAATGCGTGGTACAACTTGACCTATAACGATGTCATTCCTGTGCCAGAAGAGGCCTTACCTGTGGAATTTGTGTGGGATTTTGGATTTCCGGGCGAAGCAACCCGTCTCGTCGATAGTCTGGTGAAAGAGGAAACTACGTTGGACGGACAAACTGTAGTTCTCTATACCGTGACAGAGGAGTTTTCGTCTCCGATGAACTTTTCCGAATACGACGAGCCGATAACAGCTATCAAGACAAGAGCCTATTATGAGCCTGATAGTGGAAAGTTGCTCTCATCTGAACAGATTATGATTATGTCGGGTGGTAGAGAGCGTATTCGCACTTCAGTAAAATTGATAAGTTGGACCATGGAAAAGCAACCACCAATGGAGGTGTTAGATTATCTCAACGCTACCTACAAAGAGACTTTTCGCAGCTCTGCGGAAACGACAAGTTTCGCTGAACAGGAGATGGCGCCATGAAGAGATTCATTTTCAAACTGGTAGTGGGCGTAATCACAATTCTTGTTCTGGGTTTACTGATAACCGTGGGAGTAGATGCTGGCTCTCAATGCTACCCTAGTAGCGGCAACTGCCTTACCTTAGCCCAGTACTACCACACTGTGTGGAATAATCCCGGCTCTTACTGGGATGCGGGTGTCAGAAGTTATACGGCAAACCCAACAAGAGTCATGGACGACATTGGCTATTCATATTGGACAGTCAGGCAAAGGTGTTATGGCTCCATTATTCAACAAACCAATTATGGAGGGCATGTGTTACATTACAGGTCGAGTTATTGGGCAGCAGTTACCAAAATCAAAGCCTATTGCAGCAATCCTTATGCACGATTGGGTGAATCACTAGGCAATCACGATTTTTACGATTGGCCTTACAGCCATATCTATCCTTACTCGTATGAGGATGGCTGGATACCATAAACCATCATGTACCACAAAAGAAAAATTCGCTCCACTCTGTTCATCATCGCTGTTGCGATATTCGCTTTGGCTTTGGGTTTGTTGGTGAGGCAGTGGCTCAACACCGAACGCCCTGCTGAAGCTGCCGGTTTCGCCCAGCCAGAAGTAAACAGCCCGCACGAGGCACCTCCGCCAGCCGAAAGCGCATCTTCCTCAGGACTGGAAGCCGTGGCGACTGAGGAGCAAAACCGGGTTGCGGGCCTGACGGGTAATCAGAATGTGCAAATTCAGCGCGTCAACGACATTGAGGTAAGGGTCACGAATTTTCGCAAAGAGGGTGGATCGGTGAAAGTGGACGTATGCTTCGACATGCCGGACAATGCTGATTGGACATTGTGGCATACCCCCGATACCACTTTGAAATACAGCAATGGAGAAGTTTCACGTTTCGGATTCGAAATGCTGAGCCTCAAGCAGCCCTCCGCTGCTGGGGAAAAGGGGCAGCGTTGCGATGTCATGTATTTCGATGTGCCGCCGGAGGCGGATTTGAGCGAAGTTACCCTGAGCATTGCTGCGATTGGTGCTGAACCGCGGGAGGGGGAAGAGTGCGCACCGGAATATGTGGCGGCACTACAAGAGTTGCTGGAGGCACGCGGCACAGGCATTCGCATCGGTTGTGTGCAGCAAGCCTGGGGTGCAGGTCTCACCGTTCTCGATAAGCCGACAATCATGAGCCAGGAAGAGGCGGAATTGGTGGTATATGGCTTGAGCGAGGAACTTATCACCATCCGCGGCCCCTGGGTGTTCACCTTCGCGCCGGAGGAATAGCCCCATCCCTCCACCACAAGCCCGCCGCGCCGCGTAAAAACCGGCGCGGTTTTGTTTTCAGTGATCGGCGGTCAGTGGTCGGGTGGAGGGGGGCATTCGGTGTGGTGGTAGGGGGAGTCGTTCAGGGAGAGGATGCCGGCGCGCAGGGCTGCCAGAACGGCGGCCATGGCGTTGGAGACGCCCAGGCGGGTGTAAATCTCCTTCAGATGGCCGCGCAGCGTGTTGTAGCTGATGCCCATCCGTTCAGCGTGCGCTTCGCAGGTCAGGTCGGGTTGGGAGACGAAGGCGTAGAGAATGTCCTTTTGCCTGTCGGTGAGTGAGTCAGGGGGATCGTGCTGGTGTTGCAACAGGCTTTCAACGGCCGGGGAGTACACGCGTGCGCCCTGGCAGAGGGCGGATAGCAACGCGTTCAAGTCCAATGTGCGTTGGTCACTGAGCAGCAGGCAGCCGCAGATGTCGAGGGTGTCAACAACGGTGGTAAAAGTACCCAAAACAACGGAATAAAAAGTCCCCTAAACAACGGCTAAAATGTACCTTCAACGGAGCAAAAACCGAAGGAGGTACCCATGTTGAAACCGGAGGACTATCCCATGATCAAAGCATTACACCAGCGCGGTGTCTACCAGAAGGACATCGCCCAGGAGTTGGGAGTACACCCCAAGACGGTG
>JALUWE010000149.1 GCA_027019845.1 Anaerolineales bacterium
CAGGGTTGCGCCCAGGGAATAAATGTCCGAACGGGCATCGGTGCGCGCGGTACCGTACTGTTCCGGCGGTGAATAGCCGGGGGTCATAGCACGCGCGCCGGTTTCGGTCAACATGCCTCCCTGGTCAATCTTTGCCAACCCAAAGTCGACCAGATACACTTTGCCATCCGGCGCGATCTTGACGTTGCCGGGTTTGATGTCGCGGTGCAGGATGGTCGGAATGCGGGTGTGCAGGTAGGTCAGTGCTTCGCAGATCGCCATCCCGATGACAATCACTTCGTCCTCGTCCAGAATTCCCAACCGGTCCATGCGTTCGCGCAAGTCTTCCCCCTCGATGTAGTCCATTACCAGATATTGGCCTTCTCCCTCTTCGAAGTGGTCGGTTACACGGGTCAGATTCGGGTGGCGTAGGCTCGCCAGGATGGTGGCTTCGACTCGAAACTGGCGCACGTATTCTTCGCTGGTGTACAGATTTTCCTTGACTGCCACCGTCACCCCCAGGTTTTCGTCTCTGGCCTTGTAGACGGCCCCCATGCCCCCCTCCCCCAGGATTTCGAGCATACGGTAACGATTTTTCAGAAGCGTATTGCGGGCAAGTGTCATAGCGAGAACCGAAATCCGAGTCCTAAAAACGATTATAGAGGCCCACCAGGTGGGTGGTGTTTGGCGCAATAGCTGCACCCGGCTGGCATATGTGGTTTTGGTTAGGTTGCATGACCAAGCAATTTTAACAAAGAAAACGAAATCCGGGATGTGTAAATCGGCCTATTTTTTCCCCACGGTGTGAGGTGAAAGCACGGGGACATCCGGTTTTCTGTCCACCGATTTTCGCAGGGTCTTCACTTGCTCAGAGTCTGGTAACGGCTCCGCAATATTCACAGGTGATCTCGGTTTGGCCGCGCAAAATGGGCGAGGTGAACGCCGCGCCGCAATTGGGGCAATTGGTGGGAGCGTTTTTGATGCGCTCCAGTTCTGCCTCGTCGATTTCGACAGCGCGGTCGCGGGCGTAGTCCCCGCTTCGGGCGCGGCCTACCATTTTCACCCAGTCTTCCCCCACCGGAGAGGCCAACTCGAAACGCGCGTTGGGGAAAGGGGCCTTTCCATCGAAGGTGAAGACGAGAATTTCGTCATCTTCTTCCTCGCCGGGTTCGACTTTCACATCTGTGACGCTTTGCACCGGCACATCCACCTTCAGTTCGTACTCGCCTACCCGGTCTTCCCATAACAGACGCTGGTCGGTCAGATACAGGATGCCGTTTTCCGGTTCCAGGCCTGGAGCGAGCCACATGGCTTCGGTGGCCGCGACCCCGCTTTCGGTGGCCAACAGTTGGAAAGAAGCGGTTGCCAACGCGTCCAGCATCCAATCCACCCAGTCGAGATGCGCCGCGAGGCCTTCGATTTCCTCGGCGTAATCTTCGAACTGGGCGTACACCGTGGCCTCGGCCGCGTCGGCCTGGGCCTGTGCGGAGGCGATGGTAGATTTCAGTTGCATGTAGAGGGGGCGCGCGGCCGCCGGGGTAGCCGCCATACCCGCCAGGCGGGACATTTTCCCGCTGATGGCGGTCATCTGTTCTCCCAGCAGGCCGGCCTGGTGCTCGAGCGTTTTCTCCGCGTTGGCCTTGACGCGCTCCCACTGGGCCACCAGCACCGCGATATCGCCCTCCAAATCGCTTTCCACCGCGTACCCTTTGGCGCGCACATCGCCCAGGTCGCGCTCCAGCGCGCGCACCTCGTTCTCCAGCGCTTCCAACTCGGCGCGCGCTTCTTTGAGCATCAGATCGTCTTGCAGTTCGTTGACTTCGTTTTGCAGTTCCAGGATGTCGGCCTGGGTCAACTCGCCGGTCAGATCGGCATAGGAGAACGAGGAGCCGGTGGTGCGGTCGTCCGCGATCTTGCCGGTTTGTACGCGCTGAACCAGAACGGCCCACTCCTTCGAGTCCTGCCCGTCCAGATGAAACGGCACCACGCCGGCGCCGGCAAAACTGACCTCCAAAAAGTCCTGGTTGCCGAACAACCCCTTGTTCATGGCTTTCACGTTCTGGAGGTCCGCAACCGGTTCGCTGATCATCACTTCCTGCACCAGCTCAGAGGCGGTGGTGATGAAGAGCACTTTCTTGGTGGCCACTTTCTCTTTGCGCTCGAAGATCAGGCGTTGGGTGGTGAGGTAAAGGATGCCTTCCGGGTCGTCGTCGCCTTCCTGGTCCCAGCGGGCGGGGACGGCCATGACGATCTCCTCGCCGTCGTCCAACTGAAATTTGGCTTCCTCGAGCTGGCCGAGCACCCAGTGAATTTGGGAGAGCCGGGAATTGAGCTGCCGCACGTCGGACTCGATCTGGTCGAAATTGCTCTCGATGCCACGTCGAATGTTGTTGACGTCGCGCAGCAGGGTGTTCACCGTGGTTTCGGTGGTGCGCAGGTAGCTGGTAGCGGCTGCCGGGTTGTTCAGGCGGGCGTTCAACTGGCGCACCTGGCTGTCGAGAGGCCTGAGGGAGTTCTGGAAGGCAGCCTCCTGCCGTTCGACTTCTTGCAGCGTGGCCTGATACACCTCCTCCCAGCGGCGCAAGGCGTTGTAAGCCAGGTCGTCGAGGTCTTTCTGGTAGTAGTAGCCCTTCTCGCGCGCGCTTTCGAGCAAATCGGTGGCGTGGGTGAGGTCCTTGTCCAGCTGGTTGAGTTCCTGGGCGAGGTCGTCGAAGGAGCTGAGTTGCTGCAAGTTGGTGAGGGAGTATTGTAGCGACTGTACGTCGGTGGCGATTTGCTGCGCCGCGGCGGGCACATTCAGGGTGAAGGTTGCGGCGGAGATGGCGGCGCCGGTCGTGGCGGCTCTTCCGGCGCTGGTTGCCGGGCGGCGGGAGCGCGCGGCTCTGGCCGCGGCGCGGATGGGGCGCGCTCCGGGCTTGGGGCGTCCCCCTGCCCGGGGGCGTGGTCTGGCAGCCGGGCGGGCTGCTGGCCGCGCCGCGGGGCGTGGTCGCCGGGCGATCTGTGCCCCGCGCGCAATCCGGCGCGCGGGGGTGCTGCGCACCGCGGCCGGGGCCGGTTTCTTGGGCATCACCCGGCGGGGGGCGGCAGCCGGGCGCACTTTCGGGCGGACACGGTTGGCAAGCGTTTTGACTCTCGCTTGCCGTCTGATATTGCGCTGGCGCACGCGGTTCAGGTTGGTGGCGCGCCGCGCGCGGCCGGCTACTGGCCGGTTCAACATACGAGATCGAGAAACCGCCGGTCTACGGGCCCCAACCCGCCTTATTCTGCGAGACATGGTCACTCCTTCGCTGGATACTGAATACTGAATACTGAATACTGAATACTGGATACTGGATACTGGATATTGGATACTAAATGTCAAGGTTACGCACTTCTTTGGCGTGGGTGGTGATGAACCGCCGCCTGGGGGGCACAGCCGCGCCCATCAGCATGTCGAAGGTGCGGTCGGCCTCGGTGGCGTCTTCGATGGATACCTGCAACAGGGTGCGCCTGGTGGGGTCCATGGTGGTCTCCCACAACTGTTCGGGGTTCATCTCGCCCAGGCCTTTATAGCGTTGCAAAGAGACGCCGTTCCCCAGAGATTTCAGCAGTTCGTCTTTCTGGCTCTCGGTGTAGGCGTAATAGACCTTCTTCTTGTGGGCAATGCGGTACAACGGCGGCTGGGCGATATACAGGTGCCCGGCTTCGATCAACGGCTGCATATAGCGGAAGAAAAAGGTCAGCAACAGTGTGCGGATGTGGCTGCCGTCCACATCTGCGTCGGTCATAATGATGCACTTGCCATAGCGCAGGCCGGATATGTCGAAACTGTCGCTGATGCCGGTGCCCAGCGCGGAGATCAAGGCCTTGACTTCTTTGTTGGATAGGATTTTGTCCAGCCGCGCTCGTTCGGTGTTCAGGATTTTGCCGCGCAGGGGCAGGATGGCCTGGAAATGGCGGTCGCGGCCTTGTTTTGCGCTGCCGCCTGCGCTGTCGCCCTCCACGATGTACAGCTCGGTCTTTTCGGGGTCGCGCTCCGAGCAGTCGGCCAGCTTGCCGGGCAGGGTCAGGCTTTCCAGGGCCGATTTGCGGATCACCAGATCGCGGGCCTTGCGCGCCGCGGCCCTGGCACGCGCGGAGGTAAGACACTTTTGAATGATGGCTTTGGCTGCCGAGGGGTTCTCTTCCAAAAAAGTGCTGAAGGCCTCGCTGACCACTTGCTGCACTACGGTTTGCACTTCCGGGTTCATCAATTTGACTTTGGTCTGGCTCTCGAACTGGGGTTCGGGGTGTTTGATGCTGACGATGGCGGTCAGGCCTTCACGGGTATCTTCGCCTGTGAAGTTGGAATCTGCGTCTTTGAGCAGCTTGTTTTTGCGGGCATAATCGTTGATCGTGCGGGTGATGGCGGAGCGCAGCCCGGTCAGGTGGGTGCCGCCATCGATGGTGTTGATGGTGTTGGCAAACGCGTATACGGATTCCGCGTAGGCATCGGTGTATTGGATGGCTGCCTCGATGCTGATGCCATCGACGTACTTTTCCGCATACACGATTTTGTGCAAAGTCTTGCGGTTACGGTTCAGATAGCGCACAAAAGAGGTCAGCCCCCCTTCAAAGTAAAACGTCATCTCGCGGTCACTGCGTTCGTCTTTGATGGAGAGGGTCACGCCCTTGGTGACGAAAGCCATCTCGCGAAATCGCTGGATGAGCGTTTCGTAGCGATAATCCAGATTTTTTTCTTTGAAAATCAGCGGGTCGAATTTGAAGGTTTGTTTGGTGCCTGTCTTTCCCGAGGGCGCTTCGCCGCGCACCTCCACCGGCCCGGTTGGCCGGCCGCGCTCATAACGCTGAAAATGGATTTTTCCGTTACGCCAGACTTCTACTTCAAACCACTCCGAAAGCGCGTTGACCGCGGAAACGCCCACCCCGTGCAGCCCGCCAGAAACCTTATAGCCCCCGCCGCCAAACTTGCCGCCCGCGTGCAGCATGGTCATCACCACTTCCAGGGCCGGTTTGCCGGTTTGCGGATGGATGTCCACCGGAATGCCGCGGCCATTGTCTGCCACCGTCACGCTGCTATCGGGGTGGATGATCACCTCGATGCGGTCACACACCCCGGCCAGGGCTTCGTCAATCGAGTTATCCACCACCTCATACACCAGATGGTGCAAGGCTTTGACATCTGTGCCGCCCACGTACATGCCCGGTCGCCGGCGAACGGCTTCCAGACCTTCCAGCACCTGGATGTCTTCAGCACTATACGAATTCACATTTACATCTGTCACCAAGAGACCTCCATATTCACACATTCCCCGATTACTGATGTTTTGTGTTTCTATACTGTTTCACCTCGGCGCGGTGTCACGCTGCCACGCCTTGTGAGGGCAAATTGCACTCCCGCCACCATGCACATCATTAAGGTGTTTTTGGAAATCGGGACGCTTATTGCACACTTTCGATTGCCTGTTATTTTACCATAGCAGCGGTTTTCTTGAGCAAGGCAGAACGGGCTAAAGATTGCACCCTCCTGTCTGTGCACGCCCTTCCGTCATTCTGAGGGAGCGCAGCGACCGAAGAATCCAGGAGCGCAGCGACCGAAGAATCCAGGAGCGCAGCGACCGAAGAATCCAGGAGCGCAGCGACCATCGGGGGGCGATCGGCCGGTCGCCCCGACCACCAATAACCACGCGCCGGTCCCCCGTCCCCGGTCATCCGTCCCTGGTCATCCGCCTCCACCTCCCCCACCATCGCTGAAATTCTTTGCTATCGCTTGTATAAAATTGAGCATTGCTGGAACATAAACGGGTTGCTTGACCTGCGCTTTCAATTTCAGTAAAATTTTCATTCCAGACTTGCGGTACTCAGGCTGTCTTTTGCCCTGCAAACAAACACTGGGCATCTCCCTTCGGTGGGTGCGTAAACTCTTGCCCAGAGAGAGACGATCTAAAAAAGTTGTTGCATAGCGAGAGGAGAGGAAGTATGTCTAAACGATTGTTCGTCATATTTGCCATATCCGTGTTAGCGGGGCTTGTTCTGGCAGCCTGTCAATCAACACCCGAATACGAATGTACGGACCCTCTGGGCTGTGTAACCTACGGCCCGGACGAACCCATTCGGATTGCCTCTGCTCTGGTCATCACCGGCCCGGATGCCCAACTAGGCATCGACTCCCAATACGGCATCGAAATCGCCATTGACTTCAAAGGCCAAATTTTGGGGCACGACATTGAACTACAGGCCGAAGATGACGGGTGTAGCGCTGAGGGAGGGCAAACCGTCGGCCAAAAAATTGTATCCGATCCCACTATTTTAGGCGTGATCGGCACCAGTTGTTCGGCAGCGGGGGTGCCTATGGCAAAAATCATCTCGCAAGCCGGTTACTTCATGGTTTCCCCTTCCAACACCGCGCCGGCGCTGACCGATCCCGATCAGGCCTGGCAGCCCGGCTACCTGCGCACCGCGCACAACGACAAAGTGCAGGGCGCGGCCATGGCCGAGTTTGCGTTCAGCGAATTGGGCGCCCGAACAGCTGCCGCCATCCACGACGGCGACCCCTACACCGAAGGGCTTGCCAACTCATTCGCCCAGGCCTTCAAGGAGCTAGGCGGCGAGATCGTTGCATTCACCGCTATCAACAAAGGCGACACCGACATGCGTCCGGTGCTCAATTCCGTGGTAGCGAGTGGCGCTCCAGACTTTCTATTTTACCCGCTATTCACCGCAGAGTGCGCGCTGATCACCCAGCAAGCCCGGGAAGTGCCCGGCCTGGAAAACGCCATCCTTGCCGCGGCAGATGGGTGCATCTCGGACGCGGCTGCCGAGGCCATTGGCAGCGCAGGCGAGGGCATGTACTTCTCCGGCCCAGACATCTCCTTCGCCGGCAGCCTGTACGACGATTTCAAAGCCCGATACCGGGAAAAATACGGCAGCGATCCCATCTCGGTGTTTCACCCGCACGCCTTTGACGCCGCCAACATGGTGTTTGCCTGTGTAGAGCAGGTAGCAGACCAGGAAAAAGATGGCACCATCCACATCGGGCGTCAGGCCATGCGCGATTGCTTGTATTCCATTTCCGGCTTCCCCGGCATTACGGGCACACTGAACTGCGACCAATTTGGCGATTGTGCTGACCCCAAGATCGCGGTAAAACAACTGCAAAACGGGACATACGTCCAGGTGTGGCCGTAATCAGAAGCCTGGCGGCGAGAAACATAATTTGCTTGACCTGAACCCTCAATTTCAGTAAAATTCTTCCAGTTCAGCGACTCATGGTTTCAGGCGCGAGTCGCCCGAGTTCCCACGGACTACGCAGATTGAAAACGAAACAAATCGGTGCGACGCGCTTCGAGCAGGTCGGGAGAGCAGGGCAAGCGCAGCGCGAAAGCGAGCCGCGCTCACGAATTGCGCCCCAATTTGGGCTAAAACGTAAAGTAGTGAAATCACCTCTGGTACAATTGAGTCGCCTGTTTCATTACCCCCCACATACACCACACGAAAGGAGGAAGCCTGCAAACAAATACGCCGCTCACGATTTCGTTTCTTTCATTTCACAAACACTTTTTTCCACACCTTGAGGAGGAAGAAGTATGAACAAACGAATTTTTGCCCTGTTTGCTTTTATGGTGTTGGGTGCTTTGATTCTAGCAGCCTGCCAACCGCAAGAGCAAGCGTTCGAGTGCACAGACGCAATCGGATGTGTTGAGATTCCCGAGGGCGAACCCATCCACATCGCCTACATGCTGGCCACATCCGGCGCGGTCGAGTTCTTAGGCGCCGACTCGTTGGGCGGCATCGAGATCGCCATCGATGAACGCGGTCAAATCAAAGGCCATGACATCAAGCTGTCCGGTGAGGACTCCCTATGTAGCGCCGAAGGCGGCCAAACAGCAGCCCAAAAAGTAGCTGCCGACCCAACTATCGTGGCCGTGATCGGCACCAACTGTTCCAGCGCGGGGACGGCTGCTATCGACGTGATCAGCGAAGCCGGGTTGTTGATGATCTCGCCCACCAACACCTCCCCCTCGTTGACCAACCCCAACGAAAGCTGGAAACCCGGCTACTTCCGCACTGCGCACAACGACTTGTTCCAGGGCGCCATGGCGGCCCGCTTCGCCTATGAGGAACTGGGCGCGCGCACCGCGGCTGCAATTCACGACGGCGACCCCTACACCGAAGGGCTGGCCAGCGCCTTCCGGGATGCCTTCACCGAGTTGGGTGGCACCATCACCGCTTTCGAGGGCGTCAACAAGGAAGACACCGACATGCGCCCGGTGCTCACCTCCATCGCCGCCGACTCGCCCGAGGTGCTCTACTTCCCGATCTTCGAGCCGGCCGGCAACTTCGTCGCCGCGCAATCGCGTGAAGTGCCCGGCCTGGAAAACACCATCCTGATGGGCGCGGACGGCCTGTTGGTCAAGAGCTTCGGCCCCAACACCGGCTCCGCAGCAGAGGGCATGTACCTGTCCGGGCCTTACGTCACCGGCCCCGAGTACGACGCCTTCCTGGAAAAATACGAGGCCAAGACCGGTGGGCCGCCCCCTGCGGGCTTTGCTGCACACGCCTATGACGCCACCAACATCGTGCTGGATGCCATCGAAAAAGTGGCCGTAGAAGGGCCCGACGGCACCCTGTACATCGGGCGGCAGGCACTGCGCGATGCGGTCGCCGCCACCGAGGGCTTCAAGGGGCTGACGGGCGTGCTCTCCTGCGCAGACAAAGAGCTGCAACCGGGCGTCACCTTCAAGGGCGACTGCGCCACCGGGGAAGCCCTGGCGATCTTCCAGCTCTCGGCTGCTCAGGTGGAGTCCGAGGATAACTGGCCTCCCGATGTGGTTTGGACGCCTTAATCCACACCCACATCATCACACACCCGCTGAACCACGGCTGAACTTACTCCGATGCTAGTGGCTTCAGCAAACGCCGGGGTGAGCCAGGGAACATTGCTTTCTCTGGCTCACCCCTGACTCAATCTGGAGAAGATATGATCGATGTAGTGCGTACTCGTTTCATGGACCGATTTTCCTGGGTCGGGTTACTCTTATGGCTGCTGCGGGCAGGAGTGCTCATCCTGGTGTTATGGGGTTCGATCAACACACTTCTCTCTGGCAAGTACTCCATCGACAACTGGATCAGTCTGATCATCGCCGGGCTGGCACAGGGCAGCATCTACGCGCTGATCGCGTTGGGATACTCGTTGGTCTACGGCATTTTGTTTATGATCAATTTTGCCCACGGCGAAGTGTTCATGGCCGGCGCGTTCACCGCATATTTTGTAGCCCGCTACCACGCCTCCACCGGTTTTCTGGAACGCAACCCCTTGCTATCCGTTATCATCTGGCTGGCAGTAGCCGCGCTGGTCTCCACCATTGTGGCCGTCTTGTTGGAACGATTGGCCTACCGCCCATTGAGAAACGCGCCCCGGCTGGTACCCCTGATTACGGCCATTGGCGCCTCCTTCTTCCTGCAATACACCTTCCGGGGGCTGTATGGCTCTGGATTCAAATCGTTTCCAGAAATCGAACCGTTACAAGGCACATGGAGCGTGGCCGGCGTGAATGTTTCTATCGTCCAGGTGGTGGTGTTATTGGCTGCCGTGGTATTGATGATCGGCCTGAACTGGTTCGTAGAACGTACCAAAACCGGCAAGGCCATGCGCGCGGTGGCCGAAGATAAAGAGATCGCGGCCCTGATGGGCATCGACGTGGACCGGGTGATCGTCACCACCTTTGCGATTGGCGGCCTGCTGGCCGGCGCGGCCGGCATCTTTCGGGGCCTCTACCAGCCGCAGGGCATTTCGGCCTTCATGGGCTTCATCCCGGGTCTGAAGGCTTTTACCGCCGCGGTGTTGGGCGGCATCGGCAACATTCCAGGCGCCATGGTGGGCGGCCTCTTTCTCGGGGTGTTCGAATCCATCGGCCCCAACCTGATTTTGGAGGGACTGGGCATTCCCGGCGCTAACCAATTGAGGGACGCCATCGCCATTGTTTTGTTGGTATTCGTGCTCATCTTCCGTCCGCAGGGCATCTTGGGTGAAAGACTGGCAGAGGAGAAAGCGTGATATGAATACAGGCACAAAACTCGGGCTAAAAATCGGCTTGTACGGCGGCATCATCGCGGTCTACGTCAGCGTGATCGGGATGATTGAGGCCTTCGCCGAACGGGACATGATCCGCGGCGTGGTCTCCTTAGGGCATGTGTTGTTGTTTACCATCATCGTCACGACCGGCTACCTGGCAGTGCGCAGCCTGGACCAGGCTATCAACCCCGCACACGTCGAGGACAAGAAAAAAATCTCGCGCGGCCAGGCGCTGTTCACCGGCCTGATCGCCGGTCTGGTGGTAGCTGCCATGATCGCCATCCTGGCGTTGATCGCAGAACCGCTTAAGGTGCGCGAAGTGTTGGTGAACGTCTCCCCGGCCTTGCTCGAAGTGCTCACCCTCGGGCAGGGAATTCCCACTGGCGCGGTCCTGCTATTGGTGCTGAGCGCGCTCCTGGGCGCGACCGGCGGCTTGATCTTCGTACTCCCCCCCATCGGACGCAAGGCGATCACCTCCGCGTTCATCTGGGTGGTCTTTTTGGGAATGCTCTCGGACCTGATTCGCGTCACCCTCTCGCGGCCCAGCATCCCCTCCGCCATTCCCCGTCTGTTGGTCACCAGCAACGGCCTTTCGGTATCCGGTGCGGTGATCGTGGCGGTGGCGGCGGCCCTTCTGGCCATCTACGGACGCACCTGGCAGGCAAAAGCACGCGCCAAAATCGAAAGCCTGCCCCTGAGCGGCCAAAAAGCCGTTCGTTATAGCGGGTGGGGGCTGGTTTTGTTGCTGCTGGTTTTTCTACCCGGCATCGTGGGGCGTTTCCCCAGTGAGGTGTTGGTCAACATCGGGTTTTACGTGCTGATGGGGTTCGGGATCAACATCGTGGTAGGCATGGCAGGCATGTTGGACCTGGGCTATGTGGCCTTCTTCGCGGTGGGGGCATACTCCATGGCCCTGCTCACCACCAGCGACGCCCGCTTGCTCGGCAGCATACAAATGAATTTCTGGACGGCGCTCCCCATCGTGATCGTGATCACCGGGCTGGCCGGGCTGCTGGTCGGCGCGCCGGTATTGAAGATGCGCGGCGACTATCTGGCCATCGTAACGCTGGGATTCGGCGAGATCGCCCGCTTCCTGGCTTTGTCCGACTGGTTCAAACCCTGGCTGGGCGGCGCGCAAGGCATCATCAAAATCCCTAACATTACCATCGGGAACTTCGAATTCATCGGCCCCCAACAGTTGTACTACCTGTTCTTGGTCGCCAGTTTGATCGTGTTGTTCATCTCGTACCGCGTCAAAAGCTCGCGGGTGGGCCGCGCCTGGGTTGCCATGCGCGAAGACGAAGACGTGGCCGAAGCCATGGGCATCAACACCGTGTATTACAAATTGTTGGCCTTTGGCATGGGAGCTATGATTGCCAGCGTGAGCGGCGCCATCTTTGCCGCCAAGCTAGGCACGATTTACCCCCACAGCTTCAACGTGTTCGTCTCCATCACCGCCTTGAGCCTGCTCATCGTGGGTGGCATGGGCAGCATTCCGGGCGTGATCGTTGGCGCGGCCGTGCTGGTCGGTCTGCCGGAACTATTACGCGAGTTCTCGGAATTCCGCTTCCTGCTGTATGGCGCACTACTGATCATCATGATGATCTTGAAACCCGAGGGGTTCATCCCCAGCGAACGCAGAGCGCGCGAGCTGCACGAAGAAGACCGTGCCCAGGACGCCTGGCTCAAACAAGCTGTCACTCCAGCCGCCAACCCCGGCTCATCGGATTAGTCAGAGGTGATCGCCATGCCCTTTTTTGAATGCAAAGACCTGGTAAAAGACTTCGGCGGGCTGCGTGCTGTCAACAAGCTCAACCTTCACGTCGAGGAAGGGGAAATCGTCAGCCTGATCGGCCCCAATGGCGCCGGAAAGACCACCGTTTTCAACCTGATCACCGGTTTCTACTCCCCGGATTCGGGCGAAATCCTGTTCGAGGGACACAACCTGGTGGGGATGCCGCCTCACAAGATTACGGAGTTGGGAATCGCCCGCACCTTTCAGAACGTGCGCCTGTTCCCGAACATGACCATTCTGGAAAATGCCATGGTGGGCCAGCACTGCCGCGGGCGCAGCGGCGTGTGGGGGGCCATCCTGGGCCTCCCCAGCTACCGCGCAGAAGAAGCGCGCATACGAAAAATCGCCGAAGAACAACTGGCTTTCTTCGGCACTCGCCTGATCGGCTACCGCCTGGAACAACCCGCATCCAGCCTGTCCTACGCCAACCGCAGACGTTTGGAAATCGCCCGTGCTATGGCCACCCAGGCCAAACTGCTGCTGCTCGACGAACCCACCGCGGGCATGAACCCCAAAGAGACCGCGGAATTGACCGAATTGATCGGCAAACTGCGCGACGAGCGCGGCTTCACCATTCTGGTCATCGAGCATGATATGCGGGTGGTCAAAGGCGTTTCGGACCGCGTGATCGTGCTCGACTACGGCAGCAAGATCGCAGAAGGGTCCTACGAAGAAATCGCCCACAATGAACGCGTCCTGGAAGCCTATCTGGGCAAAAGAGCCACCCAAGCGGAGGCAGAAGCATGAATCAGCAGCAACAACCCATCCTCGAATTGCGCAACGTAGACACGCACTACGGCCTCATCCAGGTGCTCCAGAACGTCAACATCAAAATCTATCCCGGCCAGCTGGTCTGCCTGCTGGGCGGCAACGCCAGCGGCAAAACCACCACCCTCAAAACCATCCTGGGGATGGTCAAACCCTCGGAGGGGGAGGTCATTCTGGACGGCGAGGTGCTCAACGACCTCACCACTACCGAGATCGTGTCCCGCGGCATCTCGATGGTGCCTGAAAACCGCCGCCTGTTCAAACGCATGACCGTGCGGGAAAACCTGGAGATGGGCGCGTACCTGCGCAGCAACGGCCAAAGCCTGGAAGAAGACATGGAACGCATCTTCGAACTCTTCCCGCGCGTCAAGGAACGCCTGAACCAGCGCGCCGGCACGCTTTCGGGCGGCGAGCAACAAATGGTAGCCGTTGGACGCGCGCTGATGGCGCGGCCCAAAGTGCTGCTGATGGACGAACCCTCTATGGGACTGGCCCCGATCCTGGTGCAGCAAACCTTCGAGATCATCCAACAGATCAACGACGCTGGCGTTACCATCTTCGTGGTGGAGCAAAACGCCAACATGGCGCTCTCGATTGCGGACTACGGCTACGTGCTGCAAACCGGCAAGATCGTGCTGGCCGACACCGCAACCAACCTGCTGAACAACAAACTCATGCGCCAGGCCTATCTGGGCGAACTATGACCACGCTGAGACCCCGGGGATTACGCCCTGGGGTCTTTGCCAAAGTTTTGCCAAAGTAAGGAGGCAACCCATGCACAACAGCAGCGACGTGATCGTCATCGGCGGCGGCATCAACGGCGTCAGCGCGGCCTTTCACCTGGCAAAATCCGGCGCAAGCGTCACCCTGCTGGAAAAAGACTTCATCGCCGGAGGCCCGACCGGACGCTCCGGCGCCATCATTCGCCAGCACTATTCCAACACGGTCACCGCGCGCATGGCGCTGCACTCTCTCCAGGTGTGGCGCAATTTCGACCAGGTAGTCGGCGGCGATCCCGGCTTCACCCCCACCGGGTTCATGATCGGGGTGCGGCCCGAGGACGTGGAAGGCTTGAAAGCCAACATCGCGCTGCAACAATCGGTCGGCATCCGCACCCAATTCGTCACCCCCGCGGAGATGCGCGAGATCGAACCCCAACTGAACACCGAGGGGCTGGGCGGCGGCGCGTACGAACCCGACGGCGGCTACTGCGACCCGCCCGCGGCGGCCAACGCGTTTGCCCGCGCCGCGCAACGGCTGGGCGCGGCCATCCACACTGGCGTCACCGCCACCCAAATCCGCACCCAGGGCAGCAAAGTGCTGGGCGTAGAAACCACCGCCGGTTTCTTCCCGGCCAACGCCGTGCTGGTGGCCGCCGGGCCGTGGAGCCCAGGGCTGCTGCACAGGCTGGGCATCGAAGTCCCCATCATCGCGGCGCGCGTCAAAATCGGCCTGTTCCGCCGGCCCCAGGAATTCGAGCGGCAGTGCATCTGGGGTGACTTCATCCACCAGTTCTACACCCGTCCCGAGACCGGCGGCCTGATGCTGGTCGGCTCGCTCTCGCCCAAAGAAGTCGAAGACCGGGTGCAAAACCCCGACAATTTCGGCGAGAACGTGGAAATGGATGTGCTGGCCGAATACATGGAACGCGTCGCGGCGCGCTACCCGGCCATGGAACGCGGCCATCTGGCCGGTAACTACGCCTCCCTGTACGACATCACCCCAGACTGGCACGCCATCATCGACGCGCTGCCCGGCTACGACAACCTGTACATCCTGGCCGGGGGCAGCGGCCACGGATTCAAACTGGCGCCCGCCAGCGGAGAAATGGCCGCCCGCCTGATCCTGCACGGCAAAACCCCCGAAGACGACGTCAACCTGTTCGCCTTCGACCGCTTCGCAGCAGGCAAACTGATCACCGGGCGATATGCCTACAGCCTGCTGGGATGACTCGATTCCCCCATCCCCATCCCTATCCCTATCCCTATCCCCATCCCCATCCTTCGACTACAGGCTCACTCCGTTCGCCTTCCGCTCAGGATGCAATACCCAATC
>JALUWE010000150.1 GCA_027019845.1 Anaerolineales bacterium
CCGCCTTGCACCAACTGATCGAATACGAAGCCGAACGCCAATACCGGCGATTGATCCTGATTCCCAGCGAGAGCAGCGCGCCCCTGGCCGTGCGCGAAGCCCTGGCCAGCGCGTTCCACAACATCTACGCGGAGGGCTATCCCTCCGGCTACACCCGCTGGCTGACAGAAGAAGAAATTCTGGACTACGACGCCCGGCTGGGCTACTACCGCCGTTACTCCGACCCGCGCTACTACAAAGGCGTGGAATACGCCGACATCCTCGAAGCCCTGGCGCGACGCCGCGCCGCGGAACTGTTCGCGGCCAACGGCCTGACCGCGGACGACCTGTACGTCAACGTACAGGCCCTCTCCGGCGGCCCGGCCAACAACGCGGTCTACCATGCCCTGGTCAAACCCGGCGACACTGTGATGGGCATGAACCTGATCTACGGCGGGCACCTCTCCCACGGCTCCCCCGTCAACCGCTCCGGCAAATACTACAACATCGTCTCCTACACCATCCACCCCGAAACCGAGCGCATCGACTACGAAGCCATGCGCGAGCTGGCGCTTCAGCACAAACCGCGCATGATCATCGGCGGCTACTCCTCCTATCCCTGGGCCGCGGACTGGCAGGCCTACCGCGCCATTGCGGACGAAGTGGGCGCCTACCTGTTGGCCGACATCTCCCACGTGGCCGGGCTGATCGCCGCCGGAATCTACCCCAACCCCACCGGCATCGCGGACGTGGTCACCACCACCACCCACAAAACCCTGTGCGGCCCGCGCGGCGCGCTGATCATCACCCACCGCCGCGCGCTATCGCGCAAACTCGACCGCGCCGTGTTCCCCGGAGAGCAGGGCGGCCCGCACGTCAACGTGTTCGCTGGCATGGCGCTGGCCTTCAAACTCGCCAAAAGCGAACAATTCCGCAAGCTGCAAGAACAAATCGTCAAAAACTGCCTGGTGCTCACCGAACGGCTGCGCGAACGCGGCTTCAGAATCCCCTTCGGCGGCACCAACACCCACCTCACCAACCTGGACTGCAAATCCGTCACCGGCCCCGGCGGGGTGGCGCTCTCCGGCGACATGGCCGCCCGCATCCTCGACCTGGCCGGAATCGTGGTCAACCGCAACACCATCCCGGGCGATCGCTCCGCGCTGTTCCCCACCGGCATCCGGCTGGGCACGCCCTGGATCACCCAGCGCGGCTTCACCGAAAAAGAGACCCTCGAGCTGGCCGACATCATCGCCGACGTGCTGCAAAGCTGCACCCCCTACCTCCTGCCCGGCAAATCCAAACGCAGCACGCGCGCCAAAGTGGATTTCGCCACCCTGCGCCGGGCGCGCGAGCGCGTCGCGGTGCTGGCCGAACGCGCCGGCATCGACTTCCAGCCGGCCAACACCGGCTACCCGCACTTCCCCCACCGCGAAACCGTGCCCCAGGACGTGATGGAATGGGCTATCCTCCACATCCAGGGCGAAAAGGCGGTCGAGTTCGTCAACTTCGTGTTCAGCAGCGACGCGGAGGCCCTGCAACCCGGCCAGAGCCAGGCCACCCGGCTGCACACCACCGCGGGGAAGATCGACGGCGTGTTGAGCCGCGCCGCGGAAGGCGGCTTTTTGCTGCGCGTGGCCGCCAAAGACGCGTACCAGGCCGGGCTGTGGCTGCGCGACCTGTCCGACGGCTACATCGCGTTCGACCCGGATTCGCTCTACCGCAAAATTCCGGGGCCCGTCTCGGTACAAAACGCGGGCTACGGCATCGGGTTCAGCAAAAAAGTGCCCGAACCAACCCAAAAAGGCAGCCCGCTCTCCCCGCTCAAACCCTACTACATCGGCATCGACACCACCCCGGGCGGGGCGGCCCTCCCCGATTTCGTCTGGCAGCCCCCTGCTTCCACCGCCCTGCGCAAAACCCCGCTGCACCAAACCCACATCGACATGGGCGCCAAAATGGTGCCCTTCGGCGGGTGGGACATGCCGGTCTGGTACACCTCGGTCAAAGAAGAACACCTGGCCGTGCGCGAGGCTGCCGGGCTGTTCGACGTGGCACACATGGGCGTGTACCAGGCCGAGGGGCCGGAGGCCTGCGCGTTCCTGGACAGCGTGTGCGCCAACGACATCGCCGCGCTCAAGGTCGGGCAATCCTGCTACACCCACTTTCTCGACCCGGATGCCAACGTGATCGACGACCTGCTGGTCTACCGCCGCGGCCCGGAAAAATACCTGATCGTGGTCAACGCCTCCAACGACGACAAGGATTGGGCCTGGCTGAACGCGGTGCGCGCCGGCCAGGTCAAAGTGGACAACCAACGCCCCTGGGCGCGCGCCTATGGCCGGAACGTGGTGCTGCGCAATTTACGAGACCCCCAGGCGGGCGCGGACATGCGCGTCGATCTGGCCCTGCAAGGCCCCCGTTCCCTGGACATTTTACTCGCCCTGGACGCCAGCGACGAAACCCGCAAGCGCATCTCCAAACTGGCGCGCACCCGGCTGTGCGAGGCCACCCTGAACGGCATCGAGTTGGTCGTCTCCCGCACCGGCTACACCGGCGAAAAGATGGGCTACGAGCTGTTCGTCCACCCGGATAAGCTGGTGGAATTGTGGAACGCGCTGCTCGAAGCGGGCCAACCCATGGGACTGAAACCCTGCGGGCTGGGGGCGCGCGACTCCCTGCGCACCGAGGCCGGTTTGCCGCTCTACGGCCACGAGATGGGCGGCGAACTCAACCTGGGCGTGGGCGAGGCCGGTTTCGGCAGCTACGTCAAGCTGTACAAACCCTGGTTCATCGGACGGGAAGCCTTCATGGCGCGCGAAAAGAACCGCACCCGCGAAATCGCTATGTTCACCTTCGAGGAGCCGCGCGTGCGCATGGCACACCTGGGCGATCCGGTGCTGGACAAGCGCGGCCGCACCATCGGCGTTGTGACCAGCTGCGCCATCGACAGCCAGGGCTACCTGAGCGGCCAGGCCTACCTGGACAAAAAGTACACCGCGGTGGATACCCCCATCCTGATCTTCCAGGGCGCGCCCAAAAGCACGGGCAAGCCCCCCGCAGAACTCCGGCCCGGCGACCGGGTGACGGTGCCCACCCCGGCCCGGGTGGTGCGCCGCTTCCCGAAGTTGTGACCGCCCCTGTTTCACGAGTATAATGTGTTCACCCGCTCTGAATGCAAGGTGGTGCAACATGCTTCCCCAGTATTGCCGGGATTCTGGCTGCGCGTGGCATGGCTCTGGCAAAGCCCGCCGCCCAACACCCTGGACGTTTTGCGAGACCTGGGAGTGCTCTAACTCGTAGGACTTACGCACTTGA
>JALUWE010000151.1 GCA_027019845.1 Anaerolineales bacterium
GATTTGACCCAAAATAGATCGCATCTGGGCATCTCCATGCGCTTTGAGACCTGTGAGGTCTGGGTGCGACTTTTCAAGTGCGTAAGTCCTCTTTTTGACGTTCAACTGCGCTACCCTGACGAGGGTGCGGCGACGGGCGCGGGTTTTTCCGCGGTTTTTGGCTTGGCCGCGGTCAGGAACCCGGCGAACATGAGGATGGCCGAGAACAACTCGCCCAGATAAAGATATTGGCCGTACCCTAGCCGGGTCAGCGTGCTGGCAAACCCGATCAGCAGCGCGCCCGCGGCGATCAAGATATTGCCGATCACCCGGTTGGGCAACACCCGCTTACGCCAGAACAGATAGGCCGACCAGATCGCGCCGCCCACCAGCGAAAACAGGCCGTAAATGTTGAAGAACGGCGTGGTCAGGCGCACCGGCGTTCCCAAAGGCAGGATACCGGGAATCACGTTCACCTCTTCACCGCGGTAGACCACGGTTTCCACCTGCGCGCCCGGCGGAACCGGGTCTTCCGGCTCCAGGCGCCGGGTGCCGTATTGCTCGCTGACCGGTTTGTCGGTGGTGAAAATCGCCTCGTTGAAGGTGGGTACGGCCTGCAACATCAAATAGGCCGCAAACAGGCTGCCCAGCACCAGAACAGCCGTCAGCACGTGTACCCATTTTTTGCGGAACATCAGGTACATGGTGCCGTGGCCGATCCAGGCGGCGTTGAGCGCGGCCCCAAACAGGTACCAGACGAAAAACACCCAGCGGTTCCAGGCCAGTGCCAGGTATGCCTCGGCAAAGCTGCCGGCGCCGAACATGGCCAGCCCCACCCCCCAGAACAGAAAATGGGGGGCACGGCGCACGAAATAACGCTGCAAAACGAAAATGGTGAACACCAGCATGATCGCGGTGGATGCGAAAGGGAGGATTAGGTTGATAGACATCATCAAACTCCGTTGTGATGAGGAGGCTAGAGAGTAGCGGGGATGATTTTTTGAACCTCAAAATTGAATCAGGCCGAGCAGAATGCCCAGCGCAAACAGGATTAGCCCGATGGTGAGGATGCCCATCACCACCAGCAGCACGGGCACGATTTTCTCGAAAAAGACAGAACCTTTCGGTATGCGGGAAGGGGGGTGTGGCGCGTTCTTCCGGTCGTGTTGTTGGGTAGTTTTCACGCGATCTCCTAATTCAGGTCCTCCGCGAAAAATTATCGAAAGAGTCCCGCTTTCCGTCAATGTAGTTTTTGTAGAATTTGGAGATTTACGCAGTTTTCAAGGCCATGTTTGTACCCCCCTGCACAATTGCGTCCAACAGCGCGGTGAACTGATCGGGCTGCGTGCAGGTCAACAGTCGCTGGCGAACGGGACGCGGCAGCCGGTAGGGCGCCAGGTAGCGGGTCGCGAACTTGCGGAAGAGCACCAGGCCGCGTTGCGGGCCGTAAAAGTTCACGTTCAGTTCCAGGTGGCGCAGCATGGTCTGGCGCACCATCTCGGGGGGCACCTCCTGCCGGTCGAGGCCGCGGAAAATCCAGGGGTTGCTCATCGCGGCGCGGCCAATCATGGCGGCCACACAGCCGGTGTGCGCCCGGATGCGGGCAATGTCCGCCACGGTGCTCACGTCGCCATTGCCGATCACCGGGATGGAGAGCGCGTCCACGATCTCCGCGATGGCGTCCCAGTCGGCCTGGCCGCGGTAGCCCTGCGCTTTGGTGCGCGCGTGAACCGCCAGCAGTTGGCCGCCGTTGTCCTCCACGATTCTGGCGACCTCCAGATAGTTGCGGCTGTGTTCGTCCCATCCCAGCCGGATTTTGCCGGTCAGCGGGATGTCGAGAACGCGGCTCAGGCGGGAGAAAATTTCGGCGATCTTGTGGGGGGTGCGCATCAGGCCGACGCCCGCGCCGCGGTTGCTGATCGATTTGGCCGGGCAGCCCATGTTGATGTCGATCACGTCCGGGTCGCGTTCCCGGACGCGCAGCGCGGCCTCCACGATCTTGTCCGGGTCGTGGCCGTAGAGCTGAAACACCACCGGGCGCTCGGCTTCGGTGTAGGCCAGTTTCTCCTCCACGTACCCCCTCCGCTCCAGGATGTCCTCCACCTTGATGAACTCGGTGTAGCTCATGGCCGAACCCAGCTCGCGGCACAACGAGCGGAACGGCAGGTCGGAATAGCCGTCCATCGGCGAGAGGATGGCGCGGCCATAGACGGGAAGGTCGCGGATGTGGAAGGCGGGGGTGTTTCTCATGGCTCGACCAATGCCCGCTCCAACGCCTGCCGCAGGGAGCGGGCCTCCACGATCTCGATTCCCGGCGGCCACGGCTCGCCTTTGCGGTAGCGCCGCGGCACGATGGCGGTCTTGAAACCCAGGCTGGCGGCCTCGCGCAGCCGGGCGGACATCTGCCCGACGGTGCGCAATTCGCCCGACAGGCCCACCTCGCCGATCAGCACCGTATCCGCGCGCACGGGCACGTCCCGCACCGAGGAGGCGATGGCCGCGGCCACCGCCAGGTCCGCAGCCGGTTCGCTGACCCGCAGGCCGCCCACCACGTTGACGAACACATCCTGTTCCGCCAGCCGCACCCCCACCCGCCGCGCCAGCACCGCGGTGGTCAACAGCAAACGGTTGAAGTCGATCCCGTTCGGGGTGCGCCGCGGGTTGCCGAACGTGGTGCGGCTGGTCAGCCCCTGGATTTCGACCAGCAGCGGGCGGGTGCCCTCCATGGTGACCGCGATGGCCGAACCCGGCGCGTTGACCATGCGCTCGGCCAGGAAGGCCTCCGAAGGGTTGCTCACCTCGATCATCCCCTGCTCGCGCATCTCGAACACCCCCACCTCGGAGGTGGCCCCAAAGCGGTTTTTGACCGAACGCAGCAGGCGGTAACTCTGGAAGCGGTCGCCCTCCAGGTAGAGCACGGTGTCCACGATGTGTTCCAGCACACGCGGCCCGGCGATAGCCCCCTCTTTGGTGACGTGGCCGATGATGAAGACAGCGATGCCCGAGGATTTCGCCAGCTCGCGCAGCCGCGAGGCCGATTCGCGCACCTGCGTCACCGATCCGGCGGAGGACTCCAGCTCGGGCAGGTAGGTGGTCTGGATGGAGTCGATCACCAGCAGCCGCGGCCGGGTCCCGGTGACGTGCTCCAGGATGGTGTTCAGGTTGGTTTCCGTGACCAGGAACAGGTCTTGGGGAAACTCGGGGCTGCCTTGTGGGGAGCGCAGGCGCACGGCGCGCATTTTGATCTGCCGTTCGGATTCCTCGCCGGAGACGTACAGCACCGTGCCCTGGGAGGCCATTTCGAGCGCGGTTTGCAGCAACAAGGTGGATTTGCCGATGCCGGGGTCCCCGCCGATCAGCACAATCGAGCCGGGCACCACCCCGCCGCCCAGCACGCGGGCGAACTCGCCGATGGGCAGCAACAGCCGTTCTTCGCTGTCCCCGCTGATCTCGTGCAACCGCCGCGGGGTGGACCGCCCGCTCAGGCCGCGCGGCACGCGGCCGCGGTCTTTTTTGGCGGGCTGAACCACTTCCTCCGCGTAACTGTTCCAGGCGCCGCACTGCGGGCAGCGTCCCATGCTCTTGGGGGAGCGGCGCCCGCATTGTTGACAAACATATTGGATGCGAGTTTTTGCCATGGGGGAATTATACCCACAAAAGACCGGGACACCCTCGCCCGGAATCAAAAGAACGCAGGGGCTGCCTGCGCTCTTTTACGCATTACGTTTTACGCTCTACGTCCTCACGAGGCCGCCATCATCTCAGGCTCAGCCGATTCAGGCGGGGTGGACTCTCGGGTGGTCAGCACGATTTCCTTCTCTTCCTCACCGCTCTCGTCCTCTTTCACCGCCACATCAACCACAATGGTGGCACCTTCCTCGAACCTGCCGGACAGCAATCCGTCGGAGAGCGGGTCTTCGACTTTTTGCTGGATCACCCGGCGCAGGGGGCGTGCGCCAAATTCGGGGTCGTAACCCAGTTCCGAGAGGCGGTCGATGGCTGCTGGTGTAGCCTCCAGATGGATGTTGTATTCCTCCAGCCGTTGGGCGACCTTGTCGAGTTCCAGAGAAACGATCTGGCGGATGTCGTCCTGCGTCAGGGAGCGGAAAATGATGGTGGCGTCCACACGGTTGATGAATTCCGGGCGGAAAGTGCGTTTGAGCGCGTTGGTCAGTTTCTTGCGCATCTCGTTGTAGGCCAGGCGTTCCTCCAGTTCCTCATCCGTTTTGAGATTGAAGCCCAGAGAGGTCTGGCGTTTGATCATGTCGGCCCCCACGTTGGAGGTCATAATGATGATGGCGTTGCGGAAATCGACCTTGCGGCCGCGGGCATCGCTGAGATGGCCTTCCTCCATGATCTGTAGCAGCATGTTGTGGGCTTCAGGGTGGGCTTTTTCGATCTCGTCGAAGACCACGATGGAGTAGGGCCGGCGGCGGATGGCCTCGGTAAGCTGGCCGGATTCTTCGTAACCGATGTAGCCTGGGGGTGCGCCAACCAACCGGCTGACGTTGTGCCGTTCCATGAATTCGGACATATCGAGCTGGATGAGGGCATCTTCGCTGCCGAACAGGAAACGTGCCAGGGCTTTGGTGAGTTCGGTTTTGCCGACGCCGGTAGGCCCCAGAAAGACAAAGGAACCGATTGGGCGGCGGGGGTCTTTCAGCCCGGCGCGGGCGCGGCGCACGGCTTTGGAGATAGTCTCGATGGCCTCTTCCTGGCCAATGATGTGCTTGCGCAATTCCTCTTCCATGTGGAGCAGCCGTTCGGATTCCTCCTGCGCGATCTGCATCACCGGCACGCCGGTCCACATGGAGACCACTTCGGCGATGTCCTCGGGGGTGACGACAGGGCTTTTGGCCCGGTCCCAGCCGGTTCGCAGGCGTTCGAGTTGGCGTTCCAGTATGGCTTCTCGCTCGCTGAGTTCCTGCACATCGTCGTACAGGCCGCCCTCGACGGCCGCGGCGTGTTGGGAGCGTATCTCCCGCAGCTGGCTGATGATCTCTTTGGCGGTTTTGGCAGCCGGGCTTTTGTACATGCGCACCCGGGAAGAGGATTCATCGATCAGGTCGATGGCTTTGTCGGGCAGGTAGCGCTCGGTGACATAACGGGAGGAAAGGTGTACAGCGGCCTCCAGGGCTTCGTCGGAGATGGTCAGCCGGTGGTGTTCTTCGTACGCGCCGCGAATGCCGTGCAGGATTTCGATGGCCTCTTCGACGGAAGGCTCTTCGACCATAATGGGTTGGAAGCGGCGTTCCAGGGCCGCGTCGCTCTCGATGTATTTGCGATATTCGTCCAGGGTGGTGGCGCCGATCACTTGCAGTTCGCCACGCGAGAGGGCCGGTTTGAGGATGTTGGCCGCGTCCACCGAGGAGCCGGCTGCGCCCGCGCCCACCAGCATGTGCACTTCGTCGATGAACAGGATGGCGCCCGAGGCCTTTAGCTCTTCGATCACGCGTTTCAGGCGTTCCTCGAACTGGCCGCGGTACATCGTACCGGCCACCAGCGAGCCGACGTCCAGTTGGAGCAGGCGTTTTTCGAGCAGGGGGGTGGGCACATCGCCCTCGATGATGCGCTGCGCCAGCCCTTCCACAATGGCGGTTTTGCCGACGCCCGGTTCCCCGATCAGGGCCGGGTTGTTTTTGGTACGCCGTGCCAGAATCTGGATGACACGCTCGATTTCCATCTGCCGCCCGATGACCGGATCGAGTTTCCCCTCCTCGGCCAAGTGGGTCAAATCCACGGCCAACTGGTCGATCATCGGAGTCTTGGCCCGTTTTTTCTCTTTCCGTTCGCCCCGGCGTGCGGTCACGCTGCGGCGGGGCGAGCTGCTCTCTTGTAAAACGCGCCGCGTTTGGCGGCGGATTTGTTCAGGCGTCACCCCCAATTTTTGCAGCACGTTCAAGGCAATCCCTTCCCCATAGCGCACCAACCCAAGCAAGATGTGCTCGGTGCCGATGTAATGGTGCCCCATTCGCTTGGCTTCTTCGAACGCGTATTCCAGCACAAGCTGGGTGCCTGGGGAGAGGTCAATTTTGCCGCCTCGATATTGGCCGGTGCCGGTCAATCGTTGAACGATTTCCTGAACCCGCCGGGTTTCCAATCCGAGTTCACGCAAAACTTTTCCTGCAACACCCCCTTCTTCGCGAATCAAGCCCAGAAGAAGGTGTTCGGTTCCAATGTAATTGTGGCGCATTCTTTCGGCTTCTTCGTGGGCTAAACTGAGAACACGTCTTGCACGTTGGGTGAGTCGATCTTTGCCAGACAATGTCGTCCTCCTAACTCTCTCTTATCGTATACCAAACCGCTCGTCGTTCAAACATGGCTGTCTTGGAGGGTGTTGAAGCTGAGCCGCTGCTTTGTACAGCATAGACGATGAGTGTTATCAAAATTCTACCAGAAATTGTTCCCGAAGGTAGATGACTGCTCTTAGAAATGTATAAGAAAAGCGCACCATTGAGTGCGCTTTCCCAGTCTTGTTTGCAAAAAATTCAATGGGTATATCTTCGATCATGATTCTGCGGACGAAGTCGGCGCATCCGGGGCCTCATTTTCAGTTGTCCTGTCTTCCTCTGCGGTTTCTTCGCTGGTTTCCGCCGCTGTCTCAACTTCTTCTTCCGCCTGGGGTTCCGTGTCTGGCTCCGTGACTGCACTTTCCTCGGACAACGCCATCTTCAAGTCGAGGTCGGCATACGCCAGCGAGTGCACTTTGCGAAGGCTAAGGCCGATACGTCGTTGCGGAACGTCAATACGGATGATACGCAGGGTAAGCGTTTCGCCCTCTTTGACGATTTCCTTGGGGTGTTCGATACGGTGCTCGCTGAGTTCAGAGATGTGGACCAGCCCTTCCAGATCGGTATCTTCCAGACGGGCGAAGGCGCCAAACTTGACCAGGCGGACAATCGTCGCCTCCACCAGTTGTCCTTCGCGGAATCGGGCAACCTTCTGTGGCCAGGGGTCCTCTTGAAGTTGGCGAATGGAGAGGCCGATGCGTTTGTTCTCCCGGTCGATGTTGATCACTTTGACGTTGACTTCCTGGCCCACCTTCAACACCTGGCTGGGATGGGTAACATGCTCCCAGGAAATTTCGGTCAGGTGTACCAACCCATCCGCGCCGTTGATGTTGACAAAGGCGCCAAAATCGGCCAGGCTGGTCACACGCCCTGCCAGCACGTCACCTTCCTGGATTTCACTCAACAGACGTTCCTTGAAGATTTCGCGTGACTCTTGCAGCGCAGCCAGTTCGGAAAAGATCAGCCGGCGGCGTTCCCTGTCCACTTCGATGATCCGCAAGATGATCGAGTCTCCGACCATCTTTCCCCAACGCTGGTCCGGCGTAGAGCCGCCGTAAGCCATCCGGCGAGAAAGGCTGACCTGAGAAGCGGGCACGAAACCGCGCAAGCGTCCCAGTTTGACGATCAAACCGCCTTTGTTGTAACCGGCGATGGTGCCCTCATAGATTTCATTGGCGGCCTTGAGTGCCTCGGCCCGGTCCCAATCCGCCTCTTCGAGTGCTCGCAGCCGGGAAAGGATCAGATTGCCTCCCGAATCTTCCAGGGTAACGACGTAGACAGCGACCTCGTTGCCGACTTGCAGTTCTTCCAGTTCTTCTGGTTCCAGTTGGGATAGTTCCTTGCCTGGAATAACGCCTTCTGATTTCGCCCCAATGCTTACCAGAACTTCATCCTCGCTGACGCCTACAACTACCCCCGTCCGGGTGTCACCCTGACGGGGCAGGTCGATGCTCAGCTCCTCCTGAGCCAATAAAGCTTCCATGGATGTTAAGCTCTCATCCTCCTCGCTTTCGTCTTTATGGTTGCTCTCAAGCAGGATATCCTCCTCAAGAATCTCCTTATTTCGTTCCATATAAATGTGAAAACTCCATTAGTTGTTTTTAAGATAAGCGGTATTATACAGGCTATGGTGCAAGTTGGCAACCTTTGTGGTAACATTGTGCCCTGGAAATTATGTGGTCTGGCAGACAGAAGAATCGCATTTCGTTGTGTTTGCTAGCGCTACGGAGTTAAGGAAAGTCCATGCCTGCTATTTATCCATTCACGGCCATCGTTGGCCAGAGACGAATGAAGCGCGCCCTCATTCTGAATGCTATCGACCAAAGGATCGGGGGCGTATTGATTCGCGGGGAACGCGGCACCGCCAAATCCACCGCTGCCCGCGCCATGGCCGCGCTGCTGCCCGAAATCGAAGTGTTTTGCGACTCGCCCTTCAACGACGATCCCAACGCGCCGGAAACCTGGTCGGACTGGGTGCGGGATATGATGGCGAAAGGGGAAAAGCTGGCAGTCTGCACACGCCGGATACAGTTCATCGACCTGCCTGTCAGCGCCACCGAGGACCGCGTGGTTGGCACGTTGGACATCGAAAAAGCGATCCAAAAAGGGGAGCGCCACTTCGAGCCGGGCGTGTTGGCCGCGGCCAATCGCGGCTTGTTGTACATCGATGAGGTCAACCTGCTGGACGATCACGTCGTCGATCTGCTGCTGGACTCGGCGGCCATGGGCGTCAACATCGTCGAACGCGAGGGGATTTCGTTCACCCACCCGGCCCGCTTCATCCTCATCGGCACCATGAACCCGGAGGAGGGCGATTTGCGCCCCCAATTGCTGGACCGCTTCGCCCTTTCGGTGGACATCAAGGGGATTCGCGACCCGCGCGACCGCGTAGCCATCATGGAACGCCACCTCGAATTCGAGTCCAACCCGGACAAATTTCTCGAAAAGTGGCTGCCCAAAGAACAAGAACTGTCCCGCCAGATCGAAGCGGCGCGCAAACTGGTGGACAAGGTGAAGTATTCCCGCCGGGATTTGCTCTCGATAGCCGCGTTGACCTCTTCGCTGCAAGTGGATGGGCATCGCGGGGACCTGGTGATCCTGAAAACCGCGCGCGCCCACGCCGCGTTCGAGGGGCGCACCCAGATCAACGACCACGACATCGCCCTGGCCGCCGAACTGGCACTGCCGCACCGCATCCGCCGCGGCCCGTTTTACCAGGCCGAAGTCACCCTGGAGGAGCTGCAGGAGCGCATCTCACAACTTCAAGGGCAGGAGGCCAGCGATGGCTATTCGGACTTGTCGGAGCAGGAGCAATCCGAGCAAGAGGCGGTAAAAAAAAAGCCGTAGACCAGCGTGAATTGGGGGAAGAAACCACCCAACGCGGCCCCACCGACCCCGCTCCGCAGAACGTTTTTCACGGCGGGGATGCCCGCTGGTGGGAGGGAGGAGAAAAGGTCCGCCCCACACAGCCCTTTGCACCACGCAGGCTAGATACCCCCCTGGACCGCATGACGCGGCGAAAAAGCGGCCGGCGCTCTCGCACGCGCACCGAACGCAAACGCGGCCGTTACATCCAGGCGCGGCCCTCGCATGGCAAAACCACTGACCTGGCCTTCGATGCCACCCTCCGCGCCGCGGCCCCCTACCAAAAAGAGCGCGCCGAACAACGCAAACAAGTGGCTTTTGCCATCCAACCCCAAGACCTGCACAGCAAAGTGCGCATCAAACGCTCGGCCAATCTGGTGATTTTCGTGGTGGATGCCTCCTGGTCCATGGCTGTAGCTGAACGGATGCAGGCCACCAAAGGCGCGATTCTCTCTTTGCTCACGGACGCATACCAGCGACGCGACCGGGTGGGGCTGATCGTCTTCCAAAAAGACCGCGCCAGGCTGATTCTGCCACCCACCAACTCGGTTCAACTTGCCCGCCGCGCGCTGGTGGACATCCCGGTCGGGGGCAAAACGCCGCTTTCGGCAGGGCTGTTTCTGGCCTATCAGGTCGTGCGCCAGGAACGCTACACCCACCCCGACGTGGAGCCGCTGCTGATCCTGCTCACCGACGGCGCGGGAAACGTCTCCATGAGCGGGGAGATGAACCCGCAAAAAGAAGCCCACCAGCTTGCCGAACAAATCGCACACGAGGGCATCCGCTCAGTGGTGATCAACATGGAACACGCGGCCTTCGATCAGGGGTTGGCGCAAGCCCTGGCCGACCACCTCAACGGCCCCTGCTACACCCTGAACGAACTGAAAACCGAAAATCTGGTGCAGACTGTGAGAGCAGAGATGCAGTGAGGAAAGGAGGCAGCCATGTCTAAGGACTTTGACCAGGCCAGAGCGCGCGTAGGGAAGGCGCTCGATCAGGCTCTCGAGCGGGCGCGGGAGCAAGAAGCCAGGGAGGGTGTCTACAAATTCGACCTCTCGCGCGACAGATTCATCATCTTCTCCGACCATCACAAAGGCGGGCGGAACGGCGCGGACGACTTTCTGGTCTGCGAGCGGGCCTATAACGCCGCGTTGGCCTACTACTACCGGCAAGGACACACCCTGGTGGTGCTGGGCGACGTGGAGGAGCTTTGGGAGGAACGGCGGCAGACCGTGTTGAAACAATACCCCCATACATTCCAATTGGAAGGCCGCTTTCACCAGGAAGGCCGTTACCTGCGCTTTTTTGGCAACCATGACGACGACTGGTCGCACGAAGACCTGGTGCGCCGCTATCTGGTGCCCGCTTTGGGTGGCAAACCGCTCAAAGTGCGCGAACACTTGCTGGTGCGCGTCGTGGATGGAGATACGGAATTGGGCAGTCTGTTTCTGGTGCACGGACATCAGGGCACGGTGGCGAGCGACCGTATCGCGCCGATCTCGAAATTCTTCGTGCGCTATTTCTGGCGGCCACTTCAGCGGGTGGTCAAATACTCGCTCAACACCCCGGCCAAAGACTGGCAGCTTCGCCAGGCTCACGACAGCGCCATGTACTTCTGGTCCGAGCAACAAGACAAAATCGTGCTCATTGCCGGGCACACGCACCGCCCCGTGTTCAAATCGAAGAGCCACGAGCGACAAATTCGTGAATCGTTGGAAAAGGCCGAGCAGGCGTTGGCGCAATCCCCCGCAGACCAAAAGCTGCGCGAGCAAACCGCGCTGCTGGCCGCGGAACTGGAGTGGATATTGGCGCAAAACCGCCAGGAACCCGGCCAGCAGCCCCCCATCGAACTCAAGAAGCCCAGCTACTTCAACACCGGATGCTGCGCGTTTCTCGATGGCGACATCACCGGCCTGGAGATCGCGGAGGGGGAAATTCGCCTGATTCGCTGGCCCAATGACGAGAAAGAGCCGCAACCCAAGATTTTGGTCAGCACCTCGCTGAAAGCAGTTTTCGAGGTGTGTTGAGCACCTTGTGTCAGAGGGGGGCAGAATTGTGCTGGCAATAACGGGTGGTAGTGGGTGTAAAGTAAGTGACAGGAGTTACGCACTTGAACAGTCGCACCCGGACCTCACAGGTCTCAAAGCGCATGGAGAAGCCCGGAGGCAATCTATTTTGGGTAAAATCTTCCCGCATCGTGTGCTAGTAGACCTGTGAGGTCTCAGTTCATCCTGTGGCGTCATTGCGAGGCGCGGCAGCGACCGCCTGCCCTGAGCCATGCACTGAGCCGAAGGCGGAGTGGCTAGCGAAGGGAAGCCATCTCCCGCGAAACCGGATGATTTTCATGCTCCGTGGTGCTCGTTTGGGTCGCTCATACCTCGGCAGGCTCCAATTGTGCCTCT
The DNA here is from genome assembly GCA_027019845.1 of Anaerolineales bacterium. GTDB lineage: Bacteria > Chloroflexota > Anaerolineae > Anaerolineales > JABWBV01 > JALUWE01. The sequence continues at coordinate 11,537 of JALUWE010000151.1, forward strand.
TCTGCCTCCACCTGGGCATCCTCGGCCAGCCGGAACACCAGCTTGTCGGCCTCTTCGTCCACCTCTGCAAAAACGGTGTCGCCAGCCGAGAACTCACCCCCCAGCAACTGGATGGAGAGCGGGCTTTCCAGATATTTTTGCAACGCCCGTTTGAGTGGCCGGGCGCCAAAGGAGGGATCGTACCCTTTTTCGGCCAGCCAATCGCGCGCCGCGTCGCTCAATTCCACTTGGATACCATGCTGCTCCAGGCGTTCGCGGATTTCTTTCATCTGCAAATCCACGATCTGGCGCATGTCTTCGAGCGAGAGCGGGGAGAAGGTGATGATCTCGTCGATACGATTGAGGAATTCGGGGCGGAAGGCCTGGCGCAGCGCCTTGCGGATTTTTTCCTCGGCCAGGCGTTCTTCTTCTTCGTCGCTGCTGGGCTGCAAGAATCCCAAACTGCCGGCCTTGCGCACATATTCGGTGCCCAGGTTGCTGGTCATGATCAAAACCGTGTTGCGGAAGTCCACCACGCGCCCCTGCCCGTCGGTCAGGCGGCCATCGTCCAGAATTTGCAGCAGCGCGTTCCACACTTCGGGATGCGCTTTTTCGATCTCGTCGAACAGCACCACCCGGTAGGGCCGGCGGCGGACCGCCTCGGTCAGTTGCCCGCCTTCTTCGTAGCCCACATACCCCGGCGGCGCGCCGAACAGGCGGGAGACCGTGTGCTGCTCGCGGTATTCGCTCATATCGATACGCACCAGCGCGTCCTGATCGTCGAACAGGAACTCGGCCAGCGCTTTGGCAAGTTCGGTCTTGCCCACGCCGGAGGGGCCGATGAAGATGAACGAACCGATAGGCCGCCTGGGGTCTTTCAGGCCGGATCGCGCCCGGCGAATGGCGTCCGAAATCGCGCGGATGGCGTCGTCCTGCCCGATGATGCGTTCGTGCAGGCGTTCTTCCATGTGCAGCAGCTTCTCGGCCTCGGTTTCTTTCAGCTGGCTGAGCGGGATGCCGGTCCACTGCGCGATCACCTCCGCGATGTCGCTGGCATCCACCACTTCGTCCAGTTCGTGCTCGGCTTCCCACTGGTCGCGGCGCGCCTTGAACTCGGTTTCCAGCCGCAGCCGTTCGGCTTTTTTCATCGCGGCACGCTCGTAATCCCGCTCCTGTCCGGCCTGTTCCTCTTCGGCCATCAGGCGGTCGATTTCGGTTTTCATCTCTTTCAAATCGGGCGGCAGGGAGTAGAGGGCCACACGCAGCTTGGCCGCGGCCTCATCCATCAGGTCGATAGCTTTGTCGGGCAGGTGGCGGTCGGTGACGTAACGCGCGGACAGCCGCACCGCGTCTTCCAGCGCCTCGTCCGAGAAGCGCACCTTGTGATGAGCCTCGTAGCGGTCGCGCAGGCCGTGCAGCATCTTGATGGTGTCTTCGATGCTGGGTTCCTCGACATACACCGGCGCGAAGCGGCGTTCCAGCGCGGCATCTTTTTCGATGTATTTGTGATACTCGTCCAGGGTGGTGGCGCCCACGCATTGCAGCTCCCCACGCGCCAGCGCGGGTTTGAGCATGTTGGAGGCGTCCATCGCGCCCTGGGCCGCGCCGGCGCCCACCACGGTGTGCAACTCATCGATGAACAGGATGATCTCCCCCTCCGAGCGTTGAATTTCTTCGATAGCGGCTTTTAATCGTTCTTCGAATTCTCCCCGGAAGCGGGAACCCGCGATCATGGCGCCCAAATCCAGCGACACCACGCGGCGGCCACTCAGGATTTCGGGCACGTCGTTGTACGCGATCTTTTGCGCCAACCCCTCCACAATCGCGGTTTTGCCCACGCCAGCCTCCCCGATCAACACCGGATTGTTCTTGGTGCGCCGGGAGAGAATCTGGATGACGCGTAAAATTTCCGCATCCCGCCCGATGACCGGGTCGAGTTTCCCTTCCCGGGCCATCTTGGTCAGGTCGCGAGAATACTTGTTCAGCACGCGATAGCGCGATTCGGCTCGCGGGGAAGTCACCCGCTGCCCGGCACGCAATTCCTGAATGGCATGGTACACCCGCTGGCGCGTCACGCCGGCCCCCTCCATCAACCGGGCGGCTGGCGTATTGCGCTCGCTCAGAATAGCCAGAAAAATGTGCTCTGTGGAAATGTACTCATCCTTCAGTTGGTTGGCTTCCTCATTCGCCTGCTCGATGATGCGCTTGACGCGCGGGGTGATGAATATCTGGCCCGCACCGCCGCCAAAGATGTTGGCCTTTTGCGAAGTGCGCAGGATATAGTCCAGACGGTCCATCAACGCAGCCGGGTTGACGCTCAAATGTTGCAAGATTTGCGGCACCACACCCTCTGGCTGTTCCAGCAGCGCCAGCAGAATGTGCTCGGTGTCTATTTGGTTGTGGTTGTAGCGCTGAATGATTTCAGCGGCTCTCTGAGCGGCTTCCTGTGCCCGCTCGGTAAATCGATCAAATCGCATCATGTAAGAACCATCCTTTGTGCTGTTAGAAATGTCCCCTCGCGCCCATCTAAGGCTAAAAAAAATTATATCACCAGCAGATTAATGAAGGACAAGTGGTGTGTAAGAAATGTGTATGACAGTACTTAGGCAGTTGAGACCTCACAGGTCTACTATCATACGATGCAGGAAGATTTTACCCAAAATCGATTGCATCCGGGCATCTCCATGCGTTTTGAGACCTGTGAGGTCTGGGTGCGACTTTTCAAGTGCGTAAGTCCTGTTAAGGGGCGGCCGTTGGGACGGGGGTAAAAATGATCAGATACACTTCCGGCAGCCATCCGGTGCGCCCGCGCGAGTCCATTACCTCGATCCACACCAGCCCGTCCACGATTTCACGACCGTACAGAATGGTGAGCGGCTCGCCGACGCGCAGGGTGGCCAGCGGGACCCCGCCGGGAGTCTGGCGCAGTTGCAGCCCGGGGAACAGGTTGGCTACGGTCTCTCCCTGAGAGGGGGTGGGAGTGAATGTGGGGGTGGGTGTACGGGTGCTGGTGGGGGTATGGGTCGGGGTTGGGGTGGGCGTGTTG
>JALUWE010000152.1 GCA_027019845.1 Anaerolineales bacterium
CGGAAGGCGAACGGAGTGAGCCTGAAGTCGAAGGATGGGTAATTGGGTAATTGGGTAATTGCCCACTGCCCACCGCCCACTGAACACTGCACACTGCACACTGACCACTGACCACTGACCACTGAATACTGACCACTGACCACTGAACACTGACCACCCCCTCATGCCCCTCAACGTCCACATCATCAACCACACCCACTGGGACCGCGAGTGGTTTCTTACCGCGGCGTACACCAATCGGTGGATCCCGCGGCTGATCGACAAACTGGCACAACTGGTCGAGCAAAACCCCGATTACCGCTTTCTACTCGACGGGCAAACCCTGGTGATCGAAGACCTGCTCGCCAACGCGCCCGAATACCGCCCCCTCATCGAGCGGCTCGTGCGCGGCGGAAACCTGATCATCGGCCCGTACTACTGCCAGCCGGACTGGCAACTGGCCGCGGGCGAGACCCTGATCCGCAACCTGCTATACGGCCAGGAGGACATGCAGCGCTTTGCCGCCCAGCCCACCCCCGGTTGGCTGGTGGACACCTTCGGCCACATCTCGCAAGCCCCGCAGCTGCACCGCATGTTCGGCATCCAGGCCGTGTACGTCTGGCGCGGCGTCCCCCGGCTGGCGCCGTACTTCCACTGGCAGGGGCCGGACGGCAGCACACTGCACACCGTCAACCTGTTCGGCGGCTACCGCAACCTGTACGGCATCACCCACACACCGGACATCGCGCTCCAACGCCTGCAACTCGAGGCCGAAAAGCTGCGACCCTACTACCCTACCCCGGACGTGCCTCTCTTCGACGGCTACGACCTGGAAGATAACCCCGAAGACCCGCTGCGTTTCTACCGGCAGCACACACAAATCCCCCCCCAGCTCCACCTGCAAGACTCCACCCCGCGCCAATTTGCCCGCCTGGTGGCCCGGCTGCCCGGCCTGCCCACCCTGCACGGCGAACTCAACTCCGGCAAATACGGCGCAACTTTCCCCGGCACGCTCTCCGCGCGCGTTTACCTGAAGATCATGGCGCGCGACTGCGAACACCTGCTCTACCGCCTCTGCGAACCCCTGGCCGCGCTGGCCGCGCTGCACGGCAGGCCCTACCCCGCGCAGCGATACGAAACCCTGGCACGCGGCCTGCTCCAAAACGCGGTCCACGATTGCATCTGCGGCGTGAGCATCGATCAGGTACACGAAAAAATGGAATACACCTACCGCCAGACCTTCGACGCGTTGCAAACCGATCTGGCGGACTCGCTGGCGCACCTGCTGGGCGGCTTCGCACCCGGCACCTACGCGGTCTCCACCAACCCCTTCCCCCACCGCGGCTGGCAGCCCGTAAACGACCGCCTGATCCGGGTTGATACCGCCGGCGTGGGGGTGTGGCCCGTTGGCGAAAGCATCCCCATTCAAAGACAGGACCAACCCCTGACCACCTTCACCTGGCAAAACGACCACTACACCGCGGTGGTGGAGGCGGACGGCGTTGTCCGCATTGGGGAGGGGCGGCTGGGATGGTTGCGGGTTTCCACCGAAAACGGGGACGCCTACTCCGAAGAGCCGGGCGAGCTGCTGGCCGTCTGCCGCCCGCGGGAAATGGTCCTCGAGCAGCGCAGCGCGCGGCATCGTGTGCTGCGTCTCACCTGTGCAGGCGAATGGGAGGGCCGTTCGCTCTCTGCCACCGTGCGTTTGACCTTCGACCCCTCCCCTCTGATCCGCTGGCAGATCGACCTCGACACGCGCGGCACGGATTTCCGCGTGGAGGCGGTCTTCGAGCCGGGGCACCGCGGGCAGGTATACGCGGCCATGCCCTTCGATGTGGTGCAACGCCCCACCGCGGACCGTGACCTGCTGCCGCGCGCTCTCGAAGAAGGGCTGGCGCGCATCCTGCTGGGACAACGCGAAACCGGCGCGGTGCATACCTTCCCGTTCCACGATTTCCTCGCCCTCTCCGACGGCCAGACCACCACCGCGGTGCTGGCCAAAGGTTTGCGCGCCTACCACGCGGCTGAAGACGGCACCCTGGCCGTCACCCTGCGCCGCGCGGTAGAGTGGCTGACCCAATCCGGGCTGCCGCACCGCGTCGGCGATGCGGGGCCGCGCTTCTACGTCCCGGACGCGCGCTGCGAACGCCGCGTGCGCCACGAACTGGCGGTCGCGGTTGGAGACTTTGCGCCCGAGGGTCTGGCGCTGCAAGGCCTCAACGCGGGCTTCCAGAACCCGCCGCTGATCCTCGCCGCGCAGGGCCGGGGGCCGCGGCGCACGTGGCAATTCCTTCGGGAGCACCTGCCCCTGTGCAGTTTGCACATCCGGGATGGTAAAATCCTGGCGCGCGGCTACAACCCTGCCAGCCATCCCCTCCGCCTCGAACGCGCCTATCCCCTGGCAGACGTTTGGGGCCGCGAACAAAGCCGGGTACAGCGCGTGCCGCCCAAAAAGATCGTCACCCTGGAAGCCGGACGGCTGCCCGCCACCCCGCCCGAACCGGAACCCGCGCCGGTCGAAATCCTCTCCGGCCCGCTCTGGCGCGTGGGCGACAACCACGGGCGGCCCGACCCCGCCATCATCGCCCAACTACATCGGGAAATCAGCCGCCTGCAAAACCGGCTGGCACACCTCCAGGCCGAACTGGAGGCCGAGACCGCCCCCGGCCACCGCCGCCTGCTCCAGCACGAATACTACGTGCTCAAACGCCAGATGTACGAGTACCTGCTCTCCGCCCGCCTGAACGAGATGAAGCGCAGCCTGTCAGGACAGCCAACCCCTGCCTACCTCTTCCAGCCGGACGAGCAGATCGCCAAAATCGGGCTGGAACTCAACCACCTGCGCATCAAACGCCGCATCTTCGATTACGCGGTGCAGGTTGAAGGCTGACGCAGGCCGCACCCCGCATCCTTCGACTACGAGCGAACGGCGTTCATACGAACGCTGCCCGCCCTCCCCCCAGGATGCAATACCCAATATCCTATCCCCACTCCCACTCCCTATCCCTATCCCCACTCCCTATCCCCACTCCCTATCCCTATCTCCACCTCCCATCCTTCGACTACGAGCGAATTCCATTCGCCCTCCGCTCAGGATGTAATTACCCAATTACCCAATTACCCAATTACCCAATTACCCAATTACCCGATTCCCCCCCCACCCTTCAAACCCGAACTTGAAACTCCACCGCCACCCTGCCGGTGGCCTGCCCATCGAAACCGAACACGGCTGGCTGATGCTCTACCACGCCACCGGCGAGGACAACACCTACCGCTTCGGCGTCTGCCTGCTAG
>JALUWE010000153.1 GCA_027019845.1 Anaerolineales bacterium
GTACATCATCGCCACCGAACTGGATAGCGGGGAGCGCGCCGTGTTCGGGCCGGGGTACAGCCAGGGGGTGCCGATCTCGCTCGCGGTCGCGGCCTCCAGCGCGGTCCCCATGGTCTACAAACCCGTCTGCATCAACGGGCGGGAATACGTGGACGGCGGTTTGCGTGGCACAGCCAGCCTCGATCTGGCTATCGAACACGGGGCCGAACTCGTCCTCTGCATCAATCCCCTGGTGCCATTCGACAGTCGTAGCCGCCGCGCCCGCTTCCGGTTGAGCGACAAGGGGATGCAGGCCGTCGCGAACCAGGCCACCCGCATCAGTATGCACTCCGGCCTGCACTACCACATCAAACAACTGCGTCGCTCCCACCCCGGCGTAGACATCATTCTGATCGAACCGCGGCCCGATGATTACCAGATGTTTTTCCACAACGTCCTGCGCTACTCCGCCCGGCTGCTGATCGCCCATCACGGCTTTGAATCGGTTACGGTTGATCTGACCGCGGAGTACCAGCGTTACAAAACCATTCTGGAGCGCCACGGCATCCACATTTCCCGCCGCCGGGTGATCAAAGAATTGACCGCCATCCAGGCCTCAGGAGAAAACCCGCAGATCATCCAGGACGTTCTGGAGGCCCGCCCGCTCCCCGACGATCTTCCGCTCCCGCCTGTTGCCCAACTCCAGCGCACCTTGAACGAATTGGAGCGCACGATAGAATCCCTGGCCTGACCATGCCAAAACCCTCCGCAGCCGCCCGTATTTTCCAGGAATTGCTCACCAACCCTGAGGCCAGACACAAACCTGTGCCCCGGAAAGGGCTGCCCCGCGAGTTGAAAATTTTGCGGCAATTTCAGGCCAACCGTCTGGCGAAAACCTATGCCGATTTGTTGGCCACCAAACGCTACGGCCCGGCCTGCCGCTTTTTCCTGAGCGACATCTACGCTCCCAAAGATTTCAGCCAGCGCGACCACGACGGCGAGACCATCTACCGGCTGATGCGCAAATTCCTGCCGGAGCGCATGTTGCATCTTTTGGGGCGGGTGCTGACCCTCAACCGGCTGACTCAGGAGCTGGACGAACGTCTGGCTGACGCCATCTTCAACCAGCTTGGCGCCACAGACACCATCACTCCTCAGCTTTATGCCGAGGGCTACCGGCTGTGCGACAATTACCAGGAGCGCGAAGAGCAGATTGACATGATCGTCGAAGTGGGCTGGGGGGTGGACAGGTTGATGAAAAACCCGCTCACCGCGCCCACCCTGCGCATGGCTAAAGTCCCCGCAAAGGTGGCTGGCTGGACAGAGCTACACGATTTTCTGGAGCGCGGGTATCGCGCCTTCAAGAAAATGCGCGGGGCAAAGCATTTTCTCGAAACCATCGAAAGCCGCGAAAAGAAAATCCTGCACAACCTCTTCAGCGCAGAACCGGACCCGTTCCGCATCGATTAATTCCCACCCAGCCTGCCCACCGCCTCCAGATACCTTTCTACCATCCCCTCCAACCCGAACATTTGCCGGGCGCGGGCGCGGGCCGCGGCGCGCATCTCTTTTCCGGCATCGAAAATCTCCCGCGCGCCCTCCGCCAGCGCGGAAATGTCGGGCGGATCGAGCCGCCAGGGGTCGCCGCCGTAGGGCACCACCCGACCCGCATCCGGGGACACCAGCTCGGGCAGCGCACCGGTGTCGAACGCCAGCACGGGCAGCCCGCACGCCAGGGCCTCGATGACCGCATTGGGGCAGGCCGCGTTCAGGTCCGCGGAGTAGAGCAGATGCGCGGAGCGGTCGATTTTGGGGATGCGTTCACGCGGCACCAGCCCGGCCCAGCGGATGGGGGCGGGAGCGTTGGCGTCCCAGTGTGCCCGTAGTTCGGAGGCGACCTTGCCCGCCACCATCAACTCCACTGGCAGGCGCTGCGTGATGACGAGAGAGCGCACCAGTTGCACCGCGGTTTCCAGCCCCATTTCGTACCCCCCTTGCAAACTGCCCTCCACCAGCAGCACGCGGTAACGGTCTGCCGGGCGGCTGTGCTCGCCGTCCGGGGTGTAGGCATCCAGGTCTACGCCGTTGTAGATCACCGTGCTGGGGACGGGCGTGGGGCCGTAGACGCGTTCCCACCAGCGTTGCGCGAAACGGCTCTGGTACACGATGTGGTCGGCCAGGCGGGTGCGGATGGTGTTGAGCAGGAAGTTGCCGGATTCGGCGCGCAAAAAGTGGCGCAGGCCGGTTTTGCGCTTACGGTGCAGCCAGTTCATGCCGTTCAGCCGCTGGACGATGGGCACGCCGCGGCGTTTGACGCGCCACAGCCCGGCCAGATTGCGCGTCCCGCCGATCACCAGCACCGCCTCGAAGGGCGTATCGTTCAGGTCGTGCGTCACCCGGATGCCGCGCGCGGCCAGCCCCATGGTCAGCTTGTGCCGGAAGGACACCATGCCGCCCACGCCGGAAACGCGCGGGGTCAGGCAGATTGTTTTGTTCATAGCATTTCGATTTCCAACCAGGCCGGCCCCGGGTTTGCCAGCGTGCCGAACTTCAGCCCGCCGGCGGGAGGCAGCGCGGCGTATTGGTTGTCGATCCAGATCACCAACCCCAACGGGCCGCGCGGGGAAACCGCGGTCTGGTGGACAGTTCGCCCGTCCACCGTAAAGATGACTTGCCGGGCCTGCCATCCGAGCGTGTAAGTATGCCATGCGCACGGGTCGATGTTCAGCCGGACGGCGTCTTCGCGGATCAGACGCGAGGCCATCCCGCGCAGGGGCCGCGCCGTGGCCTTCCAGACCAGCAGGGGCAGGGCCAGGGCCGCCGGAGCCAGCACCCAGCCGGGGAGGTTCGGCGAGCGAAAGGTTTGTGCCAGCAGGCCGTGTCCCGGCAGATCGTCGCGAAAAGAGAGGTGGTTTTCCGGGGAGGCGTAGAAGAACCAGGCCGCGTTGGGCAGCGCGGGAAAACGCCGCGCGCCGCCCCCGAAGCCCAGCGACAGGCTGAAGGGGTCGTTCCACAGGCCGAATCCCCACGTGCCGGGCAGATCGGGCGCGGAAACGCGGGCGCGTAGCCGCAGATCGAAGGGTGGGTGGTGCGGGAATCGCGCCCGCGGCACGGTGCGGTAATCGTCCACCTGCGCCAGGCGGTATTCCCCAGCCGGGCCGGGTGGGATTTCGAGCCGTGTTTCTTGTGGGAATTTGGGGGAACTCATGGGAATTTGGGGGAACTCATGGGAATTTGGGGGAACTCGTGGGAACTCGTGGGAACTCGTGGGAACTTGAACTGACCAG
>JALUWE010000154.1 GCA_027019845.1 Anaerolineales bacterium
CACCCAAAAAAACGCGCCCGCCCCGGCCCGAGCGGTGTACAACCACGGTGGCGACGCTCTTGCGCGCCTGATGCTGCGCCAGCGCGGCCCGGATGTCCAGGTCGATCAACGTTTCAGCAGGTAGAACGATGAAGGTCTCTTGCAGATGCGTTTCTGCCCATTTCAACGCTCCTGCGGTCCCCCAGGCTTCTTTTTGGAGCAGATACGTGAGAGAGACGTTCCAACGCTGCCCGCTGCCAAAATAAGATTCAATGCCTCCGGCCAGATGGTGCAGGCTGACGAAAATGTGTTTGAACCCTTGCCGGGCCAACAACTCCACTGCGTACACCATCACGGGGCGGTTCATTACCGGCAGCATAGCGGAGGGAATCGCCTGAGTCAGGGGGCGCAATTTGTCGGTTTCGCTGGTAGCGAGGATGATCGCTTGCACGTTGTTTGGGCCTTTCGGTACTCATTGTGTGGCCGCGTCTGCGTCCGGGTAAATGGACAACACTTTGTCGAAACCGGCCAGCTTGATAACTTTTGTGATGTCTTCGGCGCAGCAGCACAGGCGAAGCGCGCCCTTCAGGCTGCCGGCCTGACGATTGAGCCTGGATAGGCCAGCCAGCCCCGCGCTGGACAGGAATACCGTATCCGAAAAATCGAGAATCAGGAAAGGGTTTTCCTCCAGGAGTGCGGCGCAAGAGGCCAGAATGTCCGGTGTGGTGGTGGCATCCATCCGGCGGGGCATCCGGTACACCGTCCACACACCGCGGCGATGGGTTTGCGGCGTAGACGGCCCGGCGTTGGCGGAGGGCCAACCCGCCTTGACCGAATCGACGATCTCGAAAAAGCGGTCGAGGCGCATCCACGCCAGGATTTTGCGGGTGAAGTCGGGCACGGCAGCCAGCCGCACATCCCCTCCCAGGTTGCGCGCTTGTTTCGCCAAGCCGATCAGCGCGCCGATCCCGGAACTGTCGATGAAAGTGTTGTCCGCCAGGTTGATGATCAGGTAGGGGCTTTTTTCGAGCGCGGCCTGTCCTTTTTCCATCAATGTCTGGCTGTTACTCATGTCAACGCGGCCTTTGACGTTCATGATCGCGACACCATCGAGGATGAGCACATCTGTGGCCGGTAAGAGGGGTGCGGGCACCCGTCCGCCCGTGCGCATGAACCACCACTGGCGTATGTAAAAGGAACTGAAAGCAAAAATATCGACCACGTATCTCCGCCACAACCGGCGAGGTTCTTGCAACAGGCGGTGCAGCCACTCCAGCCCGATGCGCTGCATCCAGAGGGGGGCGCGTTTGGTCATCCCGGCGATGAAATCAAAGGTGCCGCCCACTCCGATCATCACCGGCACGTTCAATTCGCGGGCATACATGCCGATCCATTTCTCCTGTTTGGGGTTGCCAAAGGCGACCAGCAGGATGTCCGGGTTAGCTGTTTTGATGTCTTCGATGATGGAGAGCGGCATCTCCAGCACCGAGCTTTTGGGAGGCGAATGGACGCCCGCGATTTTCAGCCCGGGGTGCCGGTTTTGCAAGATTTCTGCGGCCCGGGCCGCCACCCCGGGGGCCGCGCCCAGGAAGTACATGGAATACCCCTTTTCCGCGGCACGGGCTGCCAGCGCGGGCACCATGTCCGCGCCGGCCACGCGTTCCTTGAGCGGCACCCCCAACAGGCGCGCGCCCCAAACCAGGGGCATCCCGTCCGCGGTGGTCAGGTCTGCCTCCTGGAGCAGGTAACGCAGCTCCGGGTCCTGGAGCGACTTGACCACAAAATCGGTGTTCACCGTGGCAATCTGGTGGCTTTTTCCGGTTGCACGGCCAACCCGGATGAACTCATCGATGCAGTCAAGCGCCTCCTCCATGTCCAGATTGTCGATGGGAATGCCTAAAATGACAACCAGATTTCGCATCACCGTATCAGTACGCCCCCCTCCCGGTTAATACAGCTGGAATGGTTTTGAGCAAAATTTCGATGTCCTTGAGCAGGCTCTGCTCCTGGATGTATTGCAAATCGAGTTCGATCCAGCGTTTGAATTCCAGATCGCTGCGCCCGGAGACCTGTTGTAAGCCGGTGATGCCGGGCTTGGCTTCCAGTCTGCGCATGTACTCGAGCTGGTATTGCGCCACTTCGATGGGGACAGGCGGGCGGGGGCCAACCAGGCTCATCTCGCCTTTGATCACGTTGAACAGTTGCGGCAGCTCGTCGATGCTGGTTTTGCGGATGATGCGCCCCACTCTCGTGACGCGTGGATCATTTTTGATCTTGAACACCACCTCGTCGGCTTCGTTCATTGCCATCAATTCCGCTTTGCGTTCATCCGCGTCTACGTACATGGAACGGAATTTGAAGCAGTCGAACTCTCTGCCCCATTGCCCGACACGCCTTTGTTTGAAGATCACCGGCCCCGGCGTGTCCAGTTTAATGGCGATTGCGGTGATCAGCATCAGCGGAGACATGAGAATAACAGCGATGGTGGCCAGCACCAGATCGAAAACCCGCTTGATGTGTGCTTTGGTTTTGGTGCGGATCACCCAAATGAGCAGCCGCAGGCGCATCCGTTGAATGGAACGCACGCTTTCGAACCTGCGCTGCTCGAAGATTTCCAGCATTTGCGCGGCTTTGAGGTCCTCAGACGCCGGCGCCAGTTCCCCCGTAGAGCTGCCCAGGGCAGAGTCCGACTGGGAAGAACGAAGGTTTCGCGAAATAAGACCGTTCATGGTTCGTTTCGGGCTGTGCGCACCCAGCCTTGTTTGTCCAATCCTAATAATACCCGAAAATAGAGCCAGATTTTCCAGACGACAAAGGCCGGTGCATACACCAGAGCCTGGTAAATTTTGGGAGGGGCCTGTGCCAATTTGAGGCTGGCCAACGCATAAATGATTTCTCCAGCCAGGATTCCGATTCCCAAGATGATGTTTGCCCATTTTAGGCCTTGCACCTGGGGCGCGGGCAGCAAGATGGCTGCGCTCAGCAGCACGCCGCTCAACGCGAGCAGCATGGAAAAGGGCGGGATCACGTGTTCCATGGCGGCATCCAGATAGAGAAAAGCGCGGCCAGGCCGGTTGTTGAGGCTGGAGAACATTTTTTTGAGCAGTTGGGGTACGTATTGGCGCGCCATTTGCAGCCTGCCGCGTTCCCAGCGTACGTTTTGTGTCTGCGCGCCGGATAGCGTGGCGGGCATTTCGGCCTGTACCACTGCGTCCGGGGCAAACGTCACTCGTTTGCCGTTCAAAACCAGTGCCATGTGAAATTCGATGTCTTCGGTGAGA
>JALUWE010000155.1 GCA_027019845.1 Anaerolineales bacterium
AGTGCCCCCCAGTACCCCCCAGTGTTCCCAGTGTTCCCAGGCGTGCGACCTGTCTACTGTCCACCTGTTTACCTGTTCACCTGTCTACCCGCCTACCCGCCTCCTCTGTTTCCTTACCTTGATTCTCGATAACCAACCGCGGATGAGACGATTATGCCCACCCTCTCTCTTTCTCCCTCCCTCACCTTACACTACCTGGACATCCACCCGCAAGGGGTCCCGCCTGTGCTGCTGATCCACGGCCTGGGCGCCACCGGCATCTCCTGGGAGATGCAGTTTCCGCCCTTGCAAGCAGCAGGGTACCGCGTGCTGGCCCCGGACATGCGCGGCTTCGGCCAATCCACCTATCCTGGGCAGATGAGCATTGCGCTGATGGCCGCGGATTGCGCCGCGCTGCTGCAATCGCTCACTGACCGGCCTGCGCACGTGGCCGGCATCTCCATGGGCGGCACGATAGCCCAGCAGTTGGCGCTCGATTTTCCCGATCTGGTGGACAGGCTGGTGCTGGTAAACACCTTCGCGCAGCTCAAGCCCAAAAGCCTGGGGGTGCGGCTGTACTTCATGCTGCGGATGGTGCTGGTGCATACGCTGGGGCTGGAAACCCAGGGCAAGGCCGTGGCCCAGCGCATTTTCCCCCATCCGGATCAGGGGCAGCTGCGCCAACAGTTGGTGGACCAGATCGTGCAGGCTAACCCGCGCGCCTACCGCGCGGCGATGCGCGCGCTGGTGCGTTTCGATGTGGTGTCCCGCCTGAACGAAATCCGCAGTCCGACTCTGGTGGTCACCGGTGAGGAGGACACCACGGTACCGCCGGAAAACCAGCGGCAATTGGTGGAGGGGATTCCGAAGGCGCGGCAGATCACCTTCCCCGGCGCGGGGCACGCGGTGATCGCGGAGCAGCCAGAGGCGTTCAACGCGGCTTTGCTGGGGTTTTTGAGCGGCGAGGATTGAACGCTCAGCTTTGCAACTGGGGCAAGACCGCGGTGGCCAGGGCCTCCAGGCGGTCGAGGTCGTCCAAATCCAGCCATTGGAGCATGACGCGCTGCACCCCGGCCTCGGCCAACGTGCCGAGTTGGTCCACGATTTGGGAGGCAGTGCCGAACACCAGCCCAAGACTGCGGGCCTCTTCCGGCGTGCGGTTACGCCGGGCCGCGCGTTGGCGGGCGTCCTGCTGGTGGTAGGCGAAATAGCAGCCGGTCATCATAGAGCGGCGTACTGCGGTGGGGTCGCGGCCTTGTTCGTGCAACAGTTCGTCCAGGCGGGAGGCCCGTTGCTGGAACTGCTGGGGGGTGAGGAAGATGGCGTTCCATTCGTCGGCATATTTCGCCACCAGGGGCAGGGTGCGCCGGGTCCCGTTGCCGCCGATCAGGATGGGCGGGCCGCCTGGCCGCTGCGGGCGGGGGAGCAGCACCGCGTCGTGCAGCCGGTAGTAAGTGCCCTGAAAATCGAGCGGTTGATCGCTGCTGAACAGGGCGGTGATCACTTGCAAGGCCTCCTCGAAGCGGGCAAAACGAGCGGGTACGTCCAGCAAATCCCAACCGTAGTTATGATGCTCACGCGTTTGCCAGCCGGCGCCCAGCCCGAGATGTAAACGGCCGCCGGAGAGATCGTCCACCGCGGCGGCCATGCGCGCGGTCATGGTGGGGTGACGAAACGAAACCGGTGATACCAGCGGGCCGAATTCGATCCGCCGGGTATGGCTCGCCAGCCAGGTGAGCGACACCCACAACTCCAACGAATCCAGATCGGGGGGCTGTGCATTGGTGTAGTGGTCCGAACGATACAGCCCGGCAAAGCCCAGGTCTTCCACGGCCCGCGCCATACGCTGCCAGCGCGGCCAGTTGAGGCCGTTTTGGCCTTCGATCATAATGGCGATTTCGATCATGCCGGTCTCCTTGAAGTCTGTGGGCGGCCAGTGGTGTTGCGGCGTATCTTGTGCCAGTAGCGGTAAATCCCCGCGGCGGACATCCCAATGGGGTTGACGATTTCGTAGGCCTGCCACTGGCTCTCGGAGAGGCCGTGCGAGAGGGCAAAGGTTTTCGCCCACTGGGTCAGCCTGGTTTGCAAGGCTTCCATCGGGGGGTCGGCGGGCATTTCGGCATCGATCCAGGCTTCGATTTCGTTCAAGGCGTCTTCGAGCATGTCCAGATGCTGCTGAGGGTCGGAGAATATGCCGAAATGGGTTGGGGCGATAGCGGAGAGATCGAGTTGGCGCAGGCGTGCCAGGCTCTGCCGCCAGCGCTCGAGGTGAAATTCCGGAGGCGGCATGGGTAAACGAACGTGCCCGATTCCGGGTAGCCGCACCCCGCCGATGTCGCCGGTAAAACAAATATCCTCCAGCAGGTAGGCAAAGTGGTGGGTGGCGTGGCCGGGAGTATCCAGGGCGGTAAAGCGCAGTTCTTCGATCTGGAACACTTCGCCGTCCGAGTGGGTGACCAGTTGTTCTGCGGGGACGGGCAGGAATTCACCCCATAAGGCGTCCATTTGATCGCCATAGATGCGGCCAGCGCTGGCGAGCAGCCGTTCGGGATTGCGCAGGTGAGGGGCGCCAACGGGGTGTACGTGGACACGGGCACCGTGCCGGGCCAGCCACCCGGCCGCGCCAGCGTGATCCAGATGGATATGGGTGAGGAGCAAATCGGTGATATTTTCGAGTCTCAGGCCATGCGCCTCCACCGCGGCCTGCAGAGATTTGGCGGTCGAACCCGGGCCGGATTCGATGAGCACGGCACCGTTCTGGTGGGGGATCAGGTAGGATGCTATCAGTTCAGGTTTGCCTCGAAAATACAAATCGAGGGTATGTACGTTGGTTTTTGTCATGATTTCTCCTGTGAGTTATCTGAAACTGAAACGCTGGTGTCCTGGAAAGAGGTTGCCAATTCGAAAGAATAACTATACAATAAAATGGTTACGAACAATTCGTTTCAACAGGTTCTGCTAGGAGTTTGCTGATGGATCTAAAACAATTATTGCGAGGCGTGATGTTGTTCGCCGGGTTGACGGACGAAGAGCTGGAGCAGGTGGCGGCCATCTGTACGGAAAAACGTTTGCAACGGGGGGAAGTACTCGCGCAGCAGGGGGCGCCGGGTGATGACTTATTCATCGTGACAAATGGATTTCTGGAAATTTCGGTGGCCGGCGAAGACAACTCTTCAAAAGTGGTCGTGAATCTTGGGCAGGGACAAATCATTGGGGAGATGGCTTTGATTGACCAAGGGCCTCGCTCAGCAACGGTGAGAGCGATCAGTGATAACGCGGTGGTGCAGGTGATTCGGAGGAAGGATTTCGAAAAATTGTGCGAAGAGAATACACGAATAGGTTACGTTGTAATGAAGGATATCGCGGCCGACCTGTCTTTTAAGTTGCGTCACCGCAATCTAACCGTAGGATAAGGCGAAGAAAATGGCTATCTTCAAAGTGAGTTATGTTGTTATCGGTCGAGCGCATCCCGGTACGATTGCCAATCTCGATCATCGTCCAGAAATTGGTGAGCGGGTGATGCTAGGTGATGAAGAATTTATCGTTGTAGAGGTGATTGACTTGATGCCGCCGCGAGGTGATTTTCACTTCATTCACGCAACCTGCCGCCCGTTGGCCGAGGAGGATAAGCAGAAAATCACCTGATTCGGCTGTTGATGTTGATCGGAAAAGGGTTTGTCTGGGGCATACTCAGACAAACCCTTTGATTGTTTAAAGTGGGCAATCTCCTATCCAAGCACAGGTTCAATCAGCCCATAAGTGCCGTCACGGCGTTTATACAAGACGTTTATGGCGTTCGAGGCAGCATTGTAGAAGATGAAGAAGTCATCGTGTCCCAACAGTCTCATCTGCTCGATGGCTTCCATCTCGTCCATCGGCAATATAATGAATCGCTTTCGGCGGGCGATCACGGGTTCTTCTTCGGGTTCTTCTTCGATTTCCAATTCTTCGGTAGCAACGTCACCCAAAGATTTTCCGTCGCCGCGACCGCGATAATGTTTTCCTTTGTAACGAGAAATCTGGCGTTGCATTTTGTCCAACGCCCGGTCAAAGGCGACAAAAATGTCGTCCGAACGTTCTTCCGAGCGCAGAATGAATTTTTTGCCGCGCACAGTGATCTGGGCCACGTGCCGATCGCTCGCATTGCGAGCCGACTTGACATAGGCCAGATCGACTCGTGCGTCTTCTATTCCGTTCAAATAGCGATCCAGTCGGGAGGCCTTTTTGCTTACATAGCCTTCCACGCGATCTGTGATATTCATGTTTTTGCCAAAAATTTCCACGTCGATTGTCATACGATAAATCTCCTTCTTAGATTATCAACGGCATCGCCACAATGGGGCTTCCGAATATCGTGCACTTATACGGGGTCCAATAGATCGCCTTGCGGCCCAGCCGCTCTGGCGAGCGTTAAGCCAAACACCTTGTGGGCGCCACTCTCCTTCAGTGCCTTTGCACAGGCGGCAATCGTTGATCCCGTGGTGAAAACATCATCTACCAGCAGGACGGACCTCCCCTGCACCCATCTGGCCTGTGCGGCAAAGGCGTCTTTTACATTCGCCCGCCGGCTTTCGCTGTCTAGGCCAACCTGTGAACGAGTTTCACGAATTCGCTGAATTGCACCAGGGACATAGCACAGTCCATAGTATAAGCTAATTGGGCGAGCCAGAAAAGATGATTGATTATATCCCCTTTCCTTCAGACGTTTTTTTCCTAACGGTACGGGTACTACTAGATCGAACTCCAGGTTGCGAGAGCGGATCAAATGGAGCAAAAAAAACGAAAGTTTTTCCCCAAGCCCTCCGTCACCGTGGTATTTAAGGCGAATGATGGCCTTCCGCAAGGGGGTGTCATACGCGGCGAAGGAAAACGCCCGATCATAATACGGAGGATTGATGCGGCACACCGGGCAAACACCCTGCTCGGGTTGAGGGGAGCCGCAAATTTCACACAACGGCTCAGAAAACAAAACTGTTTCGCTCTGACAACTTTGGCACCAGTGAGTGCCGGTACAGCCACACCCGGCACAATGAGGGGGAAAAATCAGATCGAATCCCACCCACAACCACTGGTATAGATGGTAGCGGAGGGTTGCTTTCTCTCTGGACACGAATCGGAACAGTTTATCGGAAAAAGATGTCGCCAACCACGGAAGTCATCAAGAGCAGTGCAGCCGGCCCTAACAGAATGATCATCAAGGAAGGAAATATGAGAAACGCCATCGGAAATAACATTTTGATAGGTGCTTTTTGGGCCTCTTCTTCTGCTAGTTGTCTTCGTTTGGTGCGCATCGCATCGGACTGAATGCGCAAAACATTGGCCATGCTCACCCCCAATTGTTCACTTTGGATCACAGCGGCAACAAAGCTGGTCAATTCTGGAATACCGACTCGCGAGGCCATATCTCGTAGCGCATCTCGTCTTAATTTGCCAAGTTGCATCTCTCTCAGTACACGAGCGAAAATGAGTGCCAGTTCGTTATCCCATTTTTCCTGGACACGGTTCATAGCGGCGTCAAATCCTAATCCTGCTTCGACACATATCGTTAGCAGGTCTAAGGCATCGGGAAGGGCTTTTCGGATTTCTTTTTGTCGCCGGGTGATTCTGCCTCTTAGCCAGAGTTCAGGCAAGAAAAAACCGATAACAGCGGCGAAGACAGCGATCAGTAACGCTCTCGAGCCTTTGATCGGGCTATCCGGGGGGGCGACAAACGAAACGAAAAGTATGATACCGCCCAGTCCAATGCCTGCAAGTCGTAAGGCCCAAAAAAGAGTGGGGTCCATATTGCCGGGATTTCCGGCCTGTTCTAATTTTTCCGCGGTGGCTTGAATGGCATTTTGTGGCGTGAAGCGGATCGCCATCTCTCCCAACCGCCTGGCCGCGGGAAGCAAAATCCGCTCTGTGAATGATTGAGAGAGTTCGATCTCCTCGAGGGTAACAGTCTCCCCTCGTTGGACATATTCTGTCAGGCGCGCTTCTAAGGGGTCCTCTTCATCGGCAGCTCTCACCCCGGCAATGATCAGTGCCAGCGCGCCGAACACGATGATTCCAACGACCACGGTAATCACAAACACGGGGCTCATGTATCTTCTCCAACAAATGCTTCTTTAGTGCCGGATAGCGAAAAATCGGTTTAGATCTCAATATCTGCAATGCGCGTCATCATATAATAGCCCGCGACGATCATCAGCCCCCCACAAACCAACATAGTAACGCCGCAGGCCGGAACGAGCATGAAACCTTCCATATAGCTACGGTTAACCAACCACAAAAATATGGCCAGAGCAACTGGCATCAGTGCCAAAATACGGCCAGAATACAGCACCTGAGAAACAAGCACCTGAATCTCGCGCTTTATTCGGATTCTTTCCCGAATGGTGTATGAAATAATATCCAAAATTTCGGCAAGATTACCGCCAACCTCCCGCTGAATGTTAATTGCGGTGACGATCAGGTCCAGATCATCGCTGGGAATACGACGAAGCAGATTTGCAAGCGCCTCGTCCATCGGGATGCCGATCTGCATTTCCCGCACTACACGCCGGAACTCATCCGATATAGGAGGAGGAAGCTCCTTGCTAACCGATTCGAGGGCCTGCATGGTGGAGTAACCGGCTCGCAGTCCATTGACTGCCAGGTTCAGCATATCGGGAAGTTGATCGTTGAAACGTTCCAGGCGGACTTTCTGTTGCCGTTTTACATACAATCTGGGCAAAAAAAGCCCGACGATTGCGCCTAACACCGCAAAGATGCTTTTTGTAATCTGCCCCTCTCCACCAACTCCCCACCCTATTCCCGCGACTATGAGTACAGAGAGTATATTGATACCAATATATTCATGTGGCTTGAGTTTAAGATCGGCACGTGCCAGTTCCTTGGCAATTCTTTCTCCAAATGAGGTGCGCTCTACCTGGACGTTGATCCAATCCGTCAGGGGAGAAGAGCGGTTGGCCTCCGCGTAATCCTCCTCCTCTTCTTCAAGATAGCGTTTCAGTCTTTCATCGACATAGGACCGCTCATCCGTTAGCGAAAAAATCACTCCCACCACCAACAACACCACCGCAAAACCAATCCCAATCCAAAGGAAAAGCGCTACGTTCATAAAGTCTCCTTTAACGCCGACGTCTTCTCGATATGCCAAAGATCGTGGGAGGCAGATGAATACCCGCTGCTTCGATTTGATCCATGAATTTTGGCCTCAGGCCGGTGGGTCGCAGTTGCCCGACCACTTTTCCGCCATCATACCCCGATTGTTCGAACACAAAAATGTCCGTTGTCGTGATCACGTTGCCTTCCATGCCGGTGACTTCGGTGATGTTGACCACTTTTCTGGAGCCGTCGCGCATACGCTCTTGGTGAATGATCAAGTCCACAGCGGAGGCGATTTGCTCACGAATCGCTCGCACAGGTAGCTCCATGCCTGCCATCAGGGTCATGGTTTCCAATCGGGCAAGCGTGTCACGCGGGCTATTGGAGTGGGCAGTGGTCATTGAGCCGTCGTGCCCCGTATTCATTGCCTGGAGCATATCAAGGGCGGCCTCATCGCGAATCTCGCCCACCACGATTCTATCGGGGCGCATACGCAAAGAGTTGATCACCAGTTGTCGAATGGTCACCTCCCCGCGGCCCTCGATGTTCGGCGGGCGGGATTCCAGAGTGACCACGTGCTCCTGACGGAGTTGCAATTCTGCCGCGTTCTCGATGGTGATGATACGCTCATCAGCCGGAATGAAGCTCGACAGAATGTTCAACAGCGTGGTTTTCCCCGAGCCTGTACCACCTGAGACCACAATGTTCAATCTGGCTTCAACGCAGGCCTTCAAAAATTGCAACGCTTCCGAGGTGATCGAACCAAACTCAATGAGTTGTTCAACAGTAATCGGAATTTTGGAAAACTTCCGGATCGTGATCGTCGGCCCAACCAAGGAAATGGGGGGGATGATGGCGTTCACACGCGAGCCGTCCGGCAGGCGAGCATCCACATAGGGGCTGGCTTCGTCAATTCGTCGCCCCAGGGGAGCGACAATCCGGTCGATGATGCGCATGACATGCTCGTCGCTTTCGAAGGCCACCGGCACCCGTTCAATTTTACCATCACGCTCAACGTAAATGTTTTTCGCCCCATTGACCATGACTTCGGTGATGGCATCGTCCTCTAACAACTCTTGCAAAGGGCCAAAGCCTAAAATTTCAGCCGAAATTTGCTCGAATAAGCGGACTCTTTCCGGGCGGGTGAGAACAATCTTCTCCTCAGCCAGAATCTGCTCGAACAGTTCCTGGATCGTGCGTCTTACTTCGCCCACCTTAGACACATCCATGGAAGGGTCTAGTTCGGCCAATAGGCGGTTTTGAACTCTCGTTTTGAGATCAAAGTATGTATCATGCTGTGTTTTCACCCCTGGGGGGGGCATCCTGCGCGTTTTTAACGCCGATAGCCGCGACTCGCTGTCGGTCAGCGAGGCGGCGCGCGATTTTCCTGACTGGCCTCTTTCGATCCGTCTCAATAACGACGACATAGCTTTTCGCTCCTACAAGTCTAGAATCTTCCCAGGCCTGAAGCCTCAAGAGATTGTTCATCCAACTCTGCCACCCGTTGACGAATGACTTCAGCCAGGGATAACATCGCCCTTCCCGCAGGTTGTGATTTGGTCTTGTTATCAAGCATAAAAGGCTTGCCGCGATTCATGGCTGGAATGACCGAGCGGCTGTCGAGGGGTATCACGGAGGCCACTTTTTTCTTGAAGCTTTCACCCACCTTCTCTGGCGTTATGTTGATGCGCTTGTCGTATCGATTCATCACGAACAGGATGCTCTCCACCGGGATGCTCAACGCAGTGGCCAGGTCAAAAAACAAACGCGCGTTTGCGATGGAAGGAATATCTTGCGTGGTTACCAGAACAACAAGATCGCTCACATCCAACGTAGATAAGGTAATGTCGGATAAATACGAGGTAGTATCTACTATAACATACGCGTATAGTCTTCGCAAATAACTCAAGAGTCTGGCAAACTGCTCCCCGCTCACGTCTTCTGCCATTTCGGGCCTGGGAGGGGCAGCCAAAATCCTGACTCTAGAGGCAGCGTGGTGAATCATGACGCCTTCAACTACCTCCGGATCCAACTCATCCACGCGCGGGGTCAAATCAGCGACATGATTTTTGATCGGCTCGTTAAAGAAAACAGCCACATCACCAAATTGCAGGTTGCCATCCACAATCGCAACCTGTGTTTCGTCCGTTTGGAGGGTAACTGCCAGGTTTACTGCCAGGGTCGAACACCCTGTGCCTCCTTTCGGGCTATAAACGGTGATGATTTTACCGGTTGTCACCAGTGGAAGCCCCCCAAGAGGCCCGGAGCCAGGGATGTTAGGCTGTAAAGCGGCTGATTTGCCCTTTTCTTCCAGCGCCATCTCTCCGGCCCTGCGCACAGCGGATATGAGTTCGTCAATGGTGGGCGGTTTTGTGAGAAAGTCCCTGGCACCCGCCAGCATCGCCCGGCGCATGTAATTCGGGTCTCCCTGGACAGACAAAATTACAATTTGCGCCCAGGAAAGTTTCCTTCGAATACGCTCGGTTGCCTCAATGCCATCCATATCCGGCATGTTGATGTCCATCAGAATGACATCCGGGGACAACTGAGAAGCCAATTCAATGGCTTCTGTGCCGGTACGTGCGGCACCCACAACTTCAACATCGCTCTCAAATTGTAACAACTTTCGGATGTTTTCTCTGGTCTCGGCTATATCGTCTACAATCAACACCCGAATTTTTTCATTCGACATGTCTGTGCTCCGTTGGTGCGGCTATTATTGTTGCTCCTCTAATTGTTGTAAGGCATCGTTGAGCAAAGTGGGGGTTTCAAGGACATCGATTCGCGGCTCTAAACCATAAGGCAGTTTGGCGGGAATGGGAATATTGTATTGATCCAGAAGGAACTGCAAGGTAACCGCTTCTGTCTGAACCTGGGTCTCGTCTCCCGCGCCCCGCAGAGCCAGCGACAGTTTTGCACCGGTATACAACAAATAGTTTAGGGTAACCGCGTCTTGGGGAGTTACGATCAAGGTGATAACGTCCGGCAATTCGGGTTGAGGAGGGGGCGGTTGTTGATTGCCATCCTCAGGGGGAGGCTGCTCTTCCGGGGCTTCCTCCTGGTCAGCAGGCTGTTGTGCGGGCGACTCTGCCTGAAGCGGAAAATTACCCAACTGCAATACAATGACGTCTTGGATCAATGTCTGGCTCACGGAGCGGGGACGCTGGCTCTCCGACGGAACAATATACAAAGGCTGCCCCAGGGTTTGATCGAGTTCTACCCGGCCAATAGGAGAAACAACTCCACCCGTGGCGATCTGCGCGGTCAGGGTTTGTAACAACTCATTGGACACAAACGTGGATGTCGCAGCTTCACCCTCTGCCGGCTGCCCCGCAGCCAGGATCATCGCAGGCCCCGGTGCAATCACGGACGAAGAGTTGTTGGGCAAAATCGTTTGGAAGGCTGTGTCCATATCTACAATCAGCAACGTAACGATCACATTGACATGATCCCCTCTCGAGAGACCATAAGACACACTCGCCAACCGGTCTACCGGAATCGAGACAGCCACCATACCTTCTGGGATGAAAAGCGCATGATCAGAACCGACCTCCGATAGGCCCCCAGGTGAATCGGTCACGTTCCCAGTCGTTAGGAACACGCCGGGGGCCAAGTCATAGCGCGCCAAACGCCCGATCACCTGTTCTTCATCGGTGAACATTCCCTCGATAAGTTGTTCCTGAGGAATCTCCACCACATCAATCACACCCTCTGTAATTTCCTCTCCCCGTGCAATGCGTTGGGTGGTAATAACGACTTGAACGCCCGGGGGGGCTTCCGTGGGAACAGCCCCACCTGGCCCGGGTGTGGCTGGTGAGGGCGCAGCCTGCCTGGAGATCAAAAGAAATACCGCCACTAGGCCAAGTATCAAAATCAATCCCAGGTAGATGAAAATTCTGCCTCGACGCATCGGATCCTCCTATCTACCGTTACAGCTTATTGGTGTAAAGCCTATTTTACCCATTTTGCCATGATTTGCCAGCTTAAATCGTTGCATTTATTATCCATAATGACAACTTTTCCAAAATGTAGAGCCCTGTCGTTCGACAGGGCCCCACAAGCGCAGAGCCGTAATAGCCGGCTCAAGTTAAATGTTGCTAACGATGTTGCTGAACACGTTACCGATGGCCGGACCAAGCAGGGCAAGAATGACGATAACAACAACTGCAACAAGAACGAGAATCAGAGCGTATTCCACAAGCCCTTGGCCCTTTTCCATCTCTTGGGGCGCGTACAACATAGCTTTCACCTCCTTTCCTTAAAAATTTCCTTGTATGGACAAGGATTTCAACAACAGAAGTTACGCACTTCACACCCGCTGTTGTTATGTCCTGCACAACCAGCTGGTGTCCACGTCATTCTGGGCGATAGCGAGGAATCTCAGCGATGGTGAGAATGATCCTTTTGTCCCTGCACTCCCTCAGAGAATGACAAGACGGTACGAATTCTGACAGAACGCTCGTAATGACACAAAACCCACTCTTGAATTCACCAACTGCGTAAGTACTGTCAACGGGAATTACTCGTGATCGGAATTTTGAAAGAAACTCGTGTGCCGTGGCCCTGTACACTATCTACCTCAAAAACACCTCCCAACATCTCTGCACGCTCTTTGATCAACTTCAATCCCAAATTGGACTGGCTATCTAGCAATTGGGTATCAAAGCCTTTCCCGTTGTCATCTACACTTACCCTCACCTCTTTGTCCGGGATATCCAGTTGAACTTTTATTTCGCTCGCCTGGCTATGATTGATAGCATTATTCAATAATTCTTGAATAGAACGAAATACCACCACCTCCAGATAAGGCTCCAGCCGTCTTTCCGAGCCGGTCACCGTCACCTTAATATCCGCACCCGTTTGCTCTTTCATGGCGTCGATGTAACGTTTCACTGTTGGAACCATACCCAAATCGTCCAGCATCATGGGGCGCAGTTGGAAGATGAAATCACGCACCTGCTTGAAAGTGGTGGTGGCCGCACTCTTCAAGACTTGCAATTCTTCGCGCGCCCTTTCCTGATCCACATCGAACAATCGGGAGGCAATTTCCGTCTGCAAAATAAAATTGGAAAGTGCCTGGGCAGGGCCATCGTGCATCTGCCGCGACAAACGCTGCCGTTCCGATTCTTGCGCCTGAATCATCATTTCTACGTTGGCAAAAGACCCGGCAGAACCCGGAGCAGCCGAGGCGCCCCGCTCCATAACACGGGTAACTTTCTCCAGAATGCCAATCACACGCTGAAGCGATTCCCGCTCGCTTTGTAGTTTTTCCAATTGGTTGCGCATGACGAAAAGCCGCTGCATGGCCTCCAGCGTGGCATCGTAAGCCGATTTGATCTCCTCACGCGAGGCACTCTCAAACCGCGCTTGCACCTGTTGCAGTTTAGAGGTGGCTGCGGCGTTCCTCTGCATCAGCCGCTCGACCTCATTTTGACTATGGCTGATCTTCCGCGTAATCTCTTGCAACTCACGCCTGGCTCGCTCTAACTCCCTCCAAATATTCTGCTTGGATGCCTCCCAGCTTTCCAGTTCGTCAAAACCGTTTTGTTCTTCTTCCGAAACAAGCATACCTTTACTCCCGCACTGCCTAGCTCTCAGAATCTTGCAGGCGTACCCAGCCATGACGCAATGCATAGACTGCTGCCTGAGTACGATCCTCCACGCCCAGCTTCCGTAGAATGGCAGTTACATGGTTTTTGACTGTCTGATGGCTGATGCCTAACATAGCTGCGATTTCTTTGTTGCTCATCCCCTGCGTCACACAAGACAGCACTTCCATCTCCCGCGCCGAAAGTGGATGAAACGGCTCACCAGGATCACTGTATGGCCGTGAAGTCTCCCCCATCTTCTCCTGCAACCAGAGTTCCAGGCCGTTCAAATCAAAAATCTGGTCATCAACCACGTATTTACCTCTCGTCACCTGACGAATAGCATTCATCAAATAATCAGGCTGCACATCTTTCGAGCAATACGCAGACGCACCGGCACGCATGGCGTGAATCGCCTGTTCCACATCGTCATAACCGGTTAACAAAACCACCTGTGTGGGAATTTTATCCATCACGATTTGTCGTGTCACCTGTTGCCCATTCATGCCCGGCAAATTCACATCCAAGACCGCCACATCAGGTCGCAATGCTCGGATGATGGCGATGGCCTCCTCACCATTCGATGCCTCACCAATCACCTCAATATCATTCTCCATAGACAAAGTTTCTACCACCCCTTGACGGAAAAGTGGATGATCATCCACTACCACGACAGTTATTTCGTTCATTTACGGCCCTCAACTATTTTATGCGAATAAGGAAAATTTCTACCAACCAAAGTATAGCATATCCGTACTATGTGGGCAACAAAACAAAAAGCGGCTAACGCATCCCCCACTGGTACACCACCATATTCGCCCCCCCCAACGCCGGACTGAACTCCCCCTCCGTACGGTACACCATCTCCGCAGCCGCCTCCAACGACGGATACCACCCCTCCAGCGTCACCAGATACGCCGCGCCCCGCCGGTCCAGATACGCGGCCAGCCGCGCCTCGTCCCGGATGAAGGCGATCACCTCCGGCGACACCAGCCCGGCCAGATCGACGATCTCCCGCCCCCCGAAATACCCCAACGCGCCGATGTCGTGCGCCGCGATCAAGGCATCCGCCTCCGTGTTTTCCGCCACCCAGCGCGCCGTCTCCACCATCTCACTCTCGATCACCGCCACATCCAGCGCATACGAGCGCGCGCCCAACCCCCAAAACACCAGCAACACCACCCCCACCGACAGCGGCCACGCCCGCGCCAACACCCGCGGCCCCACCCCCACGCGCCAGCCGCGCGTCCAGCCCCACATCCCCGCCAACCCCCACAAAAAGAACACCGGCATCGCTGGCATCAAATAGCGCCCGTGCTGGTACGTCACCGGCAAACGCCAGGCATACAACCCCGCATACCCCAGCCACCACCCCATCCCAGCCAGCACAACCCACCGCCGCGCCCGCCAGGCCTGCACCCCCAGCCACACCACACCCGGCAGCAACAACGCCCCCGCCCCCACCAACGGCAACCGCAACTCCGCCAACAACCGCGCCCCGAAAAACCTCTCCCGCAACACCGCATACTCCGCCTGCTTGGCAAAAAACGTATTCGGCCACACCTCCCCCGCCAGCATCCAATTGAAACCCAAATAGGGCACAAAAAATAAAGCAAACCCCAACCCGAGCGCCACGCCCGCGCGCAGTCGCCCCCCCCAACCGGGCTGCCCCGCGGCAAACAGCAACACCCCGACCCCAGCCGGGGCGAGCAGCGTCACCCCGTCCGGGCGCACCCACCCCAACAGCCCGATCACCGCCCCCAGCCAGAACCACCGCCCCCAGCCCGCAGCCAG